>JAFWKC010000127.1 GCA_017514345.1 Eubacterium sp. | reverse complement strand
TCCTCGTTAAGCTTGTCAATTGCCTTTGCACCTTCATAAGCCATATCAAGAAAGCCTTTGTAACGCGCCATAAGAATGGAAAACGAGGTTAACGGAATGCTGTCGGGAACAATGCTCATTACAGCCTTAAACGCCTGAGAATCAGTAACTACAAGGGCAGGGGAGGCTTTTAGATTATTAATTGCCGCTTCAAGCTGCTCAACCTGCGTTACGACAGCAACAGAGCCGTTATCAATAATATCACGTATGGCTTGCTGCTGCGGCAAAATCATTCTGCCTTTCGGCGCAGATTCGTCAATCGGCGTAACAAGAATTACTGTGTCGCCCTTATTAATAAAATCAGCAACAAATCTAACCGTCTTTTCTTTTAGCTTAAGGTTGGTAGCAATTGCGTTTTTCAGCTCCTCGATACCTGTGTTATCCTTTGCGCTGACGTAAATATCGAGCTTTGAATTTTCCTTGCTTTCGTATAAATCGCTCTTGTTTCGCGCAATAAGATAGGGGATAGACTTATCGTTAAAAATGCTGATAAGCTCATTTTCAAATTCAGAAAGCTCGTTTTCGCTTTCCGTAACAAGAACAGCAATATCGCACGCATCAAGCACTTTTTTCGTCTGCTCAACGCGCTTATTGCCGAGCACTCCCTCGTCGTCATATCCAGGCGTGTCAATTATTTCAACTGGACCGAGTGGAAGGAGCTCCATTGTCTTTCTTACCGCATCAGTTGTTGTGCCTTTTACGTCGCTTACAACAGATACCTCCTGATTTGTAATTCTGTTGACAAGTGAGCTTTTTCCTGCGTTTCTCACACCAAAAAAGCCAATGTGCATTCTTTCGGCAGAGGGTGTATCGTTTATTCCCATAGCTTCACCTAAAATCTGAAATCACGGTCGCCCTGCTCAATCTTGACAAGGCGTTCTTTTACTATATCTCTGACCTTTTCCTTTGGAATTGTGTCAATTTCCTTTTGTATCATCTTTTCGCCAATTTCCTTTGTGTCCTCGCTTGCGTAGTCCATAAGGAATTCTTTGAGCGTCATAAGTGCGTTCGGGTGACAGCAGTTCTGAATCTGTCCAGATTTGCATAGTGCCATAAATCTGTCGCCAGTTCGTCCCTCACGGTAGCATGCTGTACAAAACGACGGAATATAGTCGTTTTTCATAAGCCAGTTAACAACCTCATCAAGAGTTCTGTTGTCTGATACGTCAAATTGCTCCGTGTCGTGCGGACGCTCTTCTTCGCAGTAGCCGCCAACTGACGTTCTTGAACCGCCGCTTATCTGGCTTACGCCAAGGCGAATAATCTTTTCGCGAACCTCCTGATTTTCTCTTGTAGAAATAATCATTCCAGTATAGGGAACTGCAATTCTGATACAAGCCGCGATTTTGCAGAACATTTCATCGCTGAGTGAATTGTCAAATTCATCTGGGTCAATATCGTCGGCGTGTTTAACTCGAGGAACGCTTATTGTATGCGGTCCTACACCGTGAACGGCTTCAAGATGCTCTGCGTGCATAAGAAGTCCCGCAAATTCGTATTGGTAATTGTCAAGACCGAACAGAACGCCGATACCTACGTCGTCAATTCCGCCCTCCATAGCTCTGTCCATAGCTTCCGTATGATAATCATAATTGTGCTTAGGTCCAGTCGGGTGAAGAATTTCGTAGTTAACTTTATTGTACGTTTCCTGGAATAGGATATATGTACCGATTCCAGCGTCCTTGAGCTTGCGGTAATTTTCTACAGTAGTTGCGGCAATATTTACGTTAACTCTGCGGATTGCACCGTTCTTGTGCTTAATAGAATAAATCGTATTAATGCAGTCGAGGATATATTCAATCGGGTTGTTAACTGGGTCCTCACCAGCTTCGATTGCAAGTCGCTTGTGTCCCATATCCTGAAGCGCGATAACTTCCTTTGCAACCTCTTCCTGTGTAAGCTTTTTACGTGGAATGTGCTTGTTTTTAAGGTGATAAGGACAGTAAAGGCAGCCGTTTACACAGTAGTTGCTAAGGTAAAGCGGAGCGAACAGAACGATTCTGTTTCCGTAAAAGTCCTTCTTAATCTGCTCTGCAAGGTCATAGATTTCCTTTATCTTTTCTTCGTCCTCACAAGCAAGCAAAACGCTTGCTTCTCGGTGGTTAAGTCCCTTGCGAAATTTTGCCTTTTCAAGTATTTCATCGATAAGCTTTGTATCGTTTTTATGTTCGTTTGCGTACTTTATTGTGTCGAGAATTTCGCCGTCGTTAATGAATTCCTCGGCTTTTAATGATTTAGGATTGTAGTTCATATTGCCTCCTGTATTTTATAATCTCCTCGGTCTGTTACTATCTGACAGCCCGTTTTTTCTATTCTCAGTTTAAGACAGCTGATACACTGTGCCGCTTCTTCACCCGTGCAGATTTTTCCGTCATAGAGCTTGTATTTTTCTCTGACGTCAACGGGGGACAGATTCGGCATCAATACGTTAGCGCCTGCGTTTATTCCTTTTTCGCGTCCTAACGGGTCAATTGTACCGAGCGCCGTAGTAGCTGGCAGTAAAACGTTTGGCAAGGTAAGTCTGATTAATGCAAGCATAAACGTTGTTAGTTCAGCTGTTCCGTTTTCGTAATCCCTAAACGGTGTGTCTTTATGTGAAATAAACGGACCTATTCCGACCATTTGCGGATTGACTTTTTTTAAAAACAACATTTCTTTTGCTAAATCGTCGTTTGTCTGAAACGGTGAGCCTACCATAAATCCTACGCCGACCTGATAATTGAGCAATTTGAGGTCGTTAATGCAACGAAGCCTGTTTTTATAACTCATATCAGCTGGATGAAGCCTCTTATAATGCTCTTCGTTGGCAGTTTCGTGACGGAGAAGATATCTGTCAGCGCCTGCTTCTTTTAGCTGCTTATAGCTTTCATACGAACGCTCCCCGAGCGAAAGTGTAATAGCGCAATCTGGATGATTGTCTTTAATTCGCTTAATTATCGAACAAAAGGTGTCGTCAGAAAAATGACTGTCCTCGCCGCCTTGCAGTACAAACGTCCTGAAACCGAGCTCATAGCCGTTATCAGCGCATCTAACTATTTCGTCTGCAGTGAGCCTGTATCGCTGTAAATCATTGTTGTCGCGGCGTATACCGCAGTAATAACAATTGTTTTTACAATAGTTAGAAAACTCAATAAGACCGCGAATAAAGACTTTTTTGCCGTAGACCTTGTCGCGCGTGTCGCGAGCCTTTGAATACAAGTATTCTCTGCACTCGTCACGGTGCTCAATAAGCATAAGGTATTCGTCAAACGAAAGCTCGTTATTACTACTCAGCTTATCGACTAACTGTTTATACATTACTGAAAGCCGCCTTTGAGGAAACGCCTTCGATTCTTCCGATTTTTCCGCAAAGGGTGTTAATAACATCGTTTTCTGCATCAATAACTACTGTGATGCAGTTGA
>JAFWKC010000126.1 GCA_017514345.1 Eubacterium sp. | reverse complement strand
TCCATATATTTCAAATCAATATCTTCGTTAGTACACATATGCTCTATCTCAATTGAATTTAAAGTGCTAATATTATCAGCTGTAAACGCAGTATCAATATCGTCAATATAGATTACAGCACACTTTTTATCAGTATTGTCAAAGGCCGCCTGCGCCTCATCGCCATCAATTGCCTTTCCCTCTTCAAAGCTGAATACGTGCCAAAGAAGATTATGCGTCTTTTTTGAAGGAAGCGCCGCCTTTGCTATTTCTGGATTATCTGTGTAGTTGCTTACCCACAGTTTTTTGTATTCAAGCATATGCTTATGGGACATAGGTGTCAAATGAATTCCCAAATTGTCAAAATAGTTGATGAGCGTTTCAGTAAGTTTGAGTTTTTCTTTTTTCTCTTCTCTTGTTCCAATAAAAAGTCGGTGAAGTCCCCATTTTATTTCAAAAAGAACAGGTATATCTTCTTTATATACGTCCTCACACTTTTCCTCTAACAACCATTCTAATTCGCCAACTGATGACATAGAAATATACAATGCACCCTCGGGCCAGTCATCGCCAGCTTCCCAATCCTCAGGATTCTGTATTTCAAATTCAAAGCGACCAACCGTAACGACCGAATCATCCCTCTCATCAAGGATATCAAGACCGTTTTCGGTAACATCTTCAATTGTAATCATATCTTCTTCAGAAGGTGCAGATATTACCTTTCCATAATAGAAAAAATCAGCGTTACAATCCCATTCTCGCTTTTTCTTAAGAATTGGACTTAATGTAAGCGAGCCTTCAATATCAAGCTTCGTTAAATCAATACAAAAAGCATCAAAAAACGCGCGTTCTTCATCAGTAAACAATTCAATGCATTTCCTGAAATTTCTGCTGCTCTGATTTTGCTTTACAGGCAATGAGGCATAGTATTCCTTTGTTTTTTCTTCGTCAATTTCTATTTCCCATTTTCCTCTTTTAAACATATCTAACTCCAAACACTTAATTTTCTATATTAATTATATACTGTTTTTTCTTAGAAGTAAATATGCTTTCGTTATACTCTCCGTTCCCTGCACTAGTCAATGTAGTTGAGTAGCGTAACTCCAACAAACAATATAGCCTCGGCGATGCCGAGGCTTGTGTTGCGTTTATAACAGTATAATTCCGCGCTGTTTGCATTCCTCGCGCATTTTGTCCGACCAGATTGCACACTGCACCTCGCCGATATGCGCCTTTTGAAGCAGGAGCATACACAGTCTTGACTGACCGATGCCGCCGCCGATTGTGAGAGGAAGCGTGCCGTCGAGAATGCCCTTGTGGAAATCAAACTTTTCGCGTTCGAGGAGTCCCTCCTCTTCAAGCTGAGCGTGAAGGCTTTCGGCGTCTACGCGTATGCCCATCGAGCTGATTTCAAACGCGCAGCCGAGAAGCTCGTTCCAGAAGAGAATGTCGCCGTTGAGCTGCCAGTCGTCGTAGTCGGGAGCTCTGCCGTCGTGCTTTTCGCCGCTTTTGAGCTTACCGCCGATTTGCATAAGAAATACCGTCTTGTGCTCCTTTACAATCTTCTTTTCGCGCTCCTTCGGCGTAAGGTCGGGATACATATCCTCAAGCTCCTGAGTTGTGATGAAGAACACTTCCCTGCTCATTTTGAAGTCAACGGGATACTTACTCTTGACAACCTCGTTCGTATCGTAAATCGCGTCAACGATTTTCTTTACAATATCTTTGAGGAAATCGATGTTCCTTTCTTCAGGGCTGATAACTCTGCACCAGTCCCACTGGTCAACAAACAGCGAATGAAGATTGTCGGTATCGTCGTCACGGCGAATTGCATTCATATCCGTGTAAATGCCCTCGTCAGGCTCGTAACCGTAGCGGTAAAGCGCGCGGCGCTTCCATTTTGCAAGGCTTTGAACAACCTCAGCTTCGCCGTCAATGTTCATCATTGTGAAATGCACCTTGCGTTCAACGCCGTTGAGGTCATCGTTAATGCCGCTTTTTTTGGTGACCATCAGCGGTGCGGTAACTCTGTCGAGGTTGAGCGCCTTTGACAGAGCAACCTGAAAGGTGTCCTTGACAACCTTGATTGCCTTTTGAGTTTCGCGCTGTGTAAGCGAGGACTTGTAGTCCTTTGGATAAATCATCATTATATTGTCCTCCTATCTGGTGTTAAGCGTTAAGCTAAAAGCTGAATTATTTTATGCTTCCTACAGTTCTCGGATAAAGAATTACGTCGCGGATGTTTGCCATACCCGTGCAGTACATAATAATTCTTTCGAAGCCGAGGCCGAAGCCTGCGTGCGGAACCGTTCCGTACTTACGAAGGTCAAGATAAGCCTCGTAGCCTTCGGTTGACATTCCCTTTTCCTTCATAGCGGAAACAAGCTTGTCGTAATCGGCTTCTCTTTCGCTTCCGCCGATGATTTCACCAACGCCTGGAACAAGAAGGTCAGTAGCCGCAACGGTTTTGCCGTCGGCATTCTGCTTCATATAAAACGACTTGATGTCCTTGGGATAGTTGATAAGGAATACGGGCTTTTTGAATACCTGCTCGGTGATGTATCTTTCGTGCTCGCTCTGAAGGTCGCAGCCCCATTCAACAGGAAATTCAAACTTAACGTCAGCGTTTTTGAGAATTTCGATAGCGTCGGTATAATCAACGACCTCAAAATCGCTTTCGACAACTGAACGGAGCTTATCGCTGAGTCCCTTTTCAAACCTCTGCTCAAAGAAAGCAAGCTCGTCAGGACATTTTTCCATATAATCCTTTACGATATACTTAATCATATCCTCGGCAATTTCGAGCAGGTCGGGAAGCTCGCAGAACGCGATTTCAGGCTCAACGTGCCAGAATTCAGCAACGTGGCGCTGAGTGTTTGAATTCTCGGCTCTGAAGGACGGACCAAAGGTGTAAATCTTGCCCATACCCATAGCGGCGATTTCGCCTTCGAGCTGACCCGATACTGAAAGTCCCGTCTTTTTGCCGAAAAAGTCGTCGGCATAGTATTCCTCTTCGCTGTCATAATCCTTGCTGTAGCCGATAGTCGTTACCTGGAACATCTCGCCTGCGCCCTCGCAGTCGGAGCCTGTAATAAGCGGTGTGTTGATGTAAACGTAGCCGCGCTCCTGGAAGAAACGGTGAATTGCCGCCGCCATAACTGAGCGAACGCGGAACACGGCGTTAAAGGTGTTTGTACGCACTCTGATATGCGGCATTTCGCGAAGCGTTTCGAGCTTCTGAAACTTCTTTTGAAGCGGATAATCGGCAGGACATACGCCAAGCACGGTGATTTCCTTTGCGTCAACCTCGTTTGTGCTGTTGCGCTCGTTTTTTACTACCGTTCCGACTACCTTGAGCGACGCGCCGAGCTTTGTAGCCTCGGGGTCAACTTCAATGTCGCTGCTCTTGTCAATAACAATCTGAAGATGGCTGAGGCTTGAGCCGTCGTTGAGCTCAAGAAAGGCAACATTTTTGCTGTCGCGCGCTGTTCTTACCCAGCCGCAAACAGTAACCTCTTTGCCGATAAAATCGTCCGTTGTGATAATGTCTTTGATGTCTGTGTGTTTCATAAAAATCACCTCATAAATAAAAATACAGCCGTTTCGTCCTTAACTATAGGACGAGCGACTGTTACCCGTGGTGCCACCTATATTACTTCTCGTAGCTTCTTCATTAAAGCTTGCCTTTTTAACGCTCAGCCCGCGGCGCACCTACTTGGGAATATACCCTTTCAGCTTGCGGCTCAGAAGTGTTCTTCGTGCGACTGTTACTGTACGGATTTCACCGTCCCGTACTCTCTTTAAGCACATTTTCGCAGTACTTTTCTTCGTCGTTGCCTTTAAATTTGAATACATTATATACCCGTAAGCACCGTTTTGTCAAGAAATATTTGAGCAAAACGGCGCGTTATTGAGCGTTACGCGGCTGAGGTGTTCTCCTCTTTTGGTGCGGGAGCAGTAGTTTCCTCGGGCGCAGAAGGCTCAGTAATTATCGGCTCAACCTTGCAAAGACGCGTTTTGAGGTTGTCCTTAACCGTGCTTTTTTCAAGCTTATTTACAAGCTCGTAAGCTTTGTTGATGCACTCCTCGCTTCTTGTGCTTTCTGCCTTTGACACGGCGTTTTTTGCCGCCTTTTCGGCGAGCATAAGCTTGTCGGTATACTTAACGAGCTCGTCCATCCAGATTTTATATGCGGCAAAAGTCAGATGACAGTAATTGTCGCTTGCGTATTTGTTTTTGAGCGTTCCGTTTTTGTTATTCATCCTTGACGAAACGTCAACAAAATACATATCCTTTTGTGATTTGCAGTATTTTTCAAGAAGCTTGTTGAGCTTTCTGATATTCTTTGCGTTAAAGCATTTTCCCTGCTTGTGGGCAGTAACGCTCGTCGTGCTTTCGATAAAAATTACAACGTTCGGGTTAGCTTTGCGAATGCCCTTGATATATTCAACGTAGTCCTTGTAAACGCCGTTTGCGCCGTAGTGGAAATCGTTAGTTCCCATAGCGATAAAAACACGCTTAACCTTTGACTTTTTAACCGCCTTTTTTGCCTGCATCGGCTTTCCCTTGTAGGTTATGAGCCACTTCGGACGGTTGTGCTTGTCATTATAAAAGGAATAGCAGGTGCGTACCATCATAACGGGATGACCGAGATAGTTTTTGCCCTGACTGTTGAAGTACATTCTCTGTCCTACGCCTATTGAGCTACCAATAAAGCCAGACTGATGATAAAACGCGTTACGCTCCTTTTTAGTGATTTTTCCCGTTTCCTCAGCATAGACGCTCGGCGTGCTTACGATTGTTACTGCGCCGAAGGCAGAAAAAGCCATCACAGCACATAATAATAATGACACTACTTTTTTCATTTAAACATACTCTCCCGCAAATGATTATATATATTACATTATATCTGACGAATAATCAAGAGCTTTTTGAAGAAATAAAAAAGCCCCCGTCGGGGGCTTCTGATTAAATATACTTTTCGATGAATGAGTCAAGTTTTGCGTAATAGCCTTCGGTATCAAATACGATACTGTCAGCGTGCTTTGCTTCGGGAACTATAAGCTGGTCCTTTTCGGTAGTACAAAGCTCATAAAGCTCCTGTCCCATTCTTGTCGGCACGAAATCGTCGCTTCCGCCGTGAACAAAAAACATCGGCACCTTTGCGTTCTTAACGCTTTCGCGGACGTCCGTATCGTTGAGGTCGTAGCCAGCAAGGCGCTTGTTAACCTCGTTCATACCGTTGAAGATATACGGCGCTGCCTGATTTATGCCTAAGCCGTTAGCGACGGAGATAAACTCATCCTTTGCGCTTGTATACGGACAGTCGGCAACGATGAGCTTAACCTGCGGCGGAACCTTGTCAGCCATCTGACATACGGTAGCCGCGCCCATTGAAACGCCGTGAAGAATAATCTTGATGTCCTCGCCGAAGCGTTCAATAAGATACTGAAGCCACTTTAGCATATCCTGGCTTTCATAGTAGTCAAAGCCTACCCAGTTACCTGCAGAATCACCAGCTGAGGTGTGGTCGGTCGAAAGGAAATTAAAGCCCTTGTCGTAATAATACTTATAGAAATTAGCAGAATCGCCGCGCCAGCTTCCGCGGTAGCCGTGAGCGAATACAGTAAAAATGTTGCTCTCCTTTTCTGCGTGAAGAAGATAGCCCTTGAGTATCTGGTCCCTGTCATTTAGAAGGTCAATGTGCTCGATAGGCTGCTCGTCAACCCACTTCATGCTCTCCTCGCACATCTCGCCGAGCGCAACCATATCGCCGTTGTCCATAGCCTCCTGCATACGCTTCATAGGACCCTTCGGGATATTTTCTCTGTGCATAATATCAAGATAAGTGTGAAGGGCAAGCGTACCCATCGCCGCTGCGCCGAGTCCTGCAGCCGCAGCAAGTCCGAATAATTTCTTCATATTTTCCTCCGAGAAAGCAAATTACTTTTTGGTCGTTTCTTCCTTGGCAGTTTCGTCAGCGTTAGCAACGGCAGTCGTTGTAGGAACTGCCTTTACCTTGAGCTCACGGTAGTCGCTGTCGCCGTTCTTGGCAAGTATCTGCTTACCGTCAAAGCTGATAAGATATTCGCCCTTGTTGTCAAAGGTGTAGGACGTAACCTTGTTGCCGTCCTTGTCAGTCGTGTCCTCGTGGGCAGTCTTGATAGTTGCAATAACGTTAACGTAAAGCTTCTTATTGTACTCCATACCAGACTTCTTAACGAGGAAGGAAACCTCCTTAGCGTCCTCTTCGCTGAGTCCGAGCTCCTCGTTTGAGTAGCTCTTTATAAGATTGATTGCATCAGACTCGGTGATTTTAGCCTCGTCGGTCTTAATCTCCTGAGTCGTTCCAGCCTCTGTTTTTGCTACTTCTTTATTGCCTGAATCCTTTGAGCAGGCTGCAAGAGCACAAACAACGCAAATAATGCAAATAAAGCAAATAAGTACTTTTTTCATAATCATTTACCTCGAATACAAAAATTAGGTGACTATAATTATAGATTATTTTATCAATAAAGTCAAGAATATAACTCAATTAGCTTTTTTACCGCATTTTCGCCGAAAACGGCAATACCGTTATCATTCAAAAGCTGTGCCGTTATGCCGTTACCGTCAGTCAGCTTTGACGAAAAGCTTCCGTCGTATATTTTACCGAAGCCGCATGACGGCGAGTTTTCCTTTAGAAGCGCCGCAGGACAGTTCTTTTCGTGCGCTATATAAAGCGTTTGCTCGGCGCCCTCAACAAACTCGGCAGTCACGTCCTCGCCCGTTTTTGTTAGCACTCTGTCGCCGCTAATTTCGCTCGGCTCGCGCGGAATAGTTAGTCCGCCGAAGCACTCAGGGCAGACTGGAATAAGCTCAAAATACTTTGATAGCGCGATAACTTCTTCGTTTTTGTTATTACCTCCGCTGTACTTGCAGTTTTCGCCGAGCAAGCACGCAGACACAAGAATTTTCGTCATAGTTTTCCCTAATTATAGCTGAACTTGTAAACGTCAGAATAGTAAGTGTGTATTTCTTTTCCGTTTGAATAATTGATATAGTACCTCACGCCAAACCAGCCCTGCTTGCTCTTTAAGCCATAAACGAGCGTTTTCGTTTCAGCCTTGAAGTCGGTCGTTTCGGCAATTCGTATCAGATTTCCGTTTTCGTTATAGGTGTTCGCCTTTTCAAGCACGAGGTCGTCAGCGTCCATCCTTGAGCCGTAAAGGAAGCCCGAAGTAATAACGGAGTATTCGCTGTCGTTGACTACCATAAGGCTGAAGCACTGTCTGTAATCAGTAACTGTATCGGGGATAAAACGGTGGTCCTTTGAATACGGATTTTCGGGCGCGTCAGAAGGAGTGTCAAACACGTATTTCCCTGCATTTTCGCCCCAGTCGAACGAGTGCTTATCGTCAATCGAATTAGTCTTGACAAACGCCAAATCCCTGCCGTTAACGAAGCCGTCGAGATTGTAATCGCCGTAAGCAACCGTAAAATCGTCGCTGACGTTATTTTTGTCAACTGATATATCAGCCGTGCAGAAGGTGTGGCCGTCGTTTCTGAATTCAGCCGTGTGGTTACCGCACTTAACGCCTTCAGCAACAAACGCTCCGCGGCTGTTTGTCACAGCATAAAACACGCCGTCAATATAAACGTCGGCGTCCGATATCGGAAGCCCTTCGCGCGTGATGAGCTTGCCCGTAACGTAATGTCCGTCAGTCGTCGGTATATATTCGTTAAAGTCATTGTCGCAGTCAAGGCAGTGATAGTGATACACATTATCAAAGCAGCACTCGAATATTTCCGAGGAAACAAACTGAATACTTCTGCTGTGACCGCAGCCGATTGACTCAAAGCGTACAGAAAATTCAGCGCAGTAATCCTTAGCCGTAGAATCGTCATATCCGCGAAGCACGCCGTTATTATTAACGCTGTAATTCACGCCGTCAGAGGTACAGAAAAGCAGCGAATAATCAGCAATTACACAACTCTTTTCAGCAAGCGTTATGCTATTAAGCTTAGTACAGTTCACAAACGCTCCCGCGGAAATTTGCTCGCATTTATTGAGCGTAATTCCTTCAAGCGCCGTGCAGTCCCTGAACATATCAGCACCGATATAAAGCGCATTTTCATCGACAGTAAAGGACGTAATCGAATTGCGGCTGAGATACCACGGAGTGAAGCGGTAAAGCTCAATTCCGTTTTTACTGTAATCGTCCGTGCGTCCGCTACCGAGAGTCATATTAATAGCTTTTATCGAATTACAGTTATACCATACAGTCGAATTTTCGGGTGCTTCAAGCGAAAGCGGAAGCGTTACGGCTTCGAGCTTGTCAGCGCCGTAAAATGCATAGCTCGTAAGCGAGGTGATTTCGTCGCCGATAACTACACTCAAAAGGCTTTCGTTATATTCGCTCCACGGAACCTCGTCGGCAAAAACGCAGTCATACAAATCGCCCTGTCCGCTTATCGTAAGGGTTGCACTGTCAACGTCATAGTACCACTCGGCGGTTTCGCCGCACACGCCCTTGTTGTACGCTCTGCACGTAAAGCCGTTTTCGTCGGCATACGCCTTTGCAGTGCTCTTGTCATACGTTTCTATAACAAGCGGAAGCTTTGTCATTTCGCCGTTGAAGCAGTAACCGACAGAATAATCGCCGAAGCTCGCTTCAAGCGTGTCGACGTAAAGCGTCTGAAGCGTCGGCGCAAGTATAAACGCATAGTCGCTGACGCTTATGTCGCTGTCGATTGTCAGCTCAATATCACTGAACGACGGAAGCGCACAGATTATGTTTCCGTCATTATCGCGGATAATACCGTTATCAAGCGTAAAGCTGCTGTTAAACACAATGCTCTGAGCACCGTTAATCATCATCGCGGGCGCAGACAGCAAGGTTACGCTGTCGGGCATATTGTATGTACCCGTATTTATTTTCGGAAGCAGAATAAGCTCGGTCATATCGGCGGAATAAAGAGCGTTATTCTGCGTGCGGTATACCGTATTATCCTGCGAGCAGGTTATCCTGTTAATCGAATTACAGCCGTAAAACGCAAACGGCGACACATACGTTACGTCTGCGCCGATTTCGATACGGTTAATCTCATATGCGTATCCGCTCCAGGGCGCTTCGCTGTCAGTATAGGCGTACATTTCGCCGCTGCCGTCAATGACGAGCTTGCCCCTTTCGTAATAGTGATAATTAAGGTTATCGCCGCATTTGCCCTCGCTGAGCAGCGCAGGCGCAACGTAAGGCGCGTTATATGAATTCTGACACACCGTACAGGTGTACTTTGTATAGCCTACGTCAGTCGGCGTCGGGTCAAAGTATTCAACGATATAATTATGATTACAGCCGATAGCGTTAAACGGTATGTCTTCGCTTTGGGCATACGCTTCTGCAGCCGTGTTTCTGTAGCCGTTAATCACCATTCCGTCAATGCCGCCGAATGCTCCTGCACCGATTTCCCTGCAAAACATTGTAAAGGTGATATCCTTTACATTTTCGCAACCGTAAAAGGCGTAGGTGCCTATTTTGCTGTAAGAGCTGCGCATCGTAAAGGTTGCGGACTTCACATTATAGAAGTTATAGTCCCCTATTCTATCAATATCATCGTCAACGTTAACGCTTGTCAGCTTATCGGCAAAAGCACGCCACGGCTGAGTGTCGGCAGTATAGTTTCGCTCATCGTAAACGTCGAGCGTGCCTTCGGGAATTCTGAACGTATAGCTTTCGTTATCCGTATAGCAGATATCGGACAAGTTCGGCATACCCCATCCGAAGTAAGCGTCCTTGCCCTCGTCGCCCAAATCTACTGCAAAGTCGCTTAGCACGCCGCACAAATCATCAACTGATATATCCTTATTAACCGTCTTTATATCAGCGCAGACTGCGGAAATATACGGAGCTGAAAACGACGTTCCGCTACCCGTTTTGTATCTTCTGTCGCTGTCGCTCTGATACACGGCAAGCGACCTCACCTTGCGTCCTGTGGCGCAGAAGTCGATAAGCTCGCCGTAGTTTGAGAAATCAGCCAACGTGGAAAAGTCGTTTTCAAGCGCAGAAACGGCAATAGTCTCGTCGATTGAAGCGGGATATAGCGAGTCAAGCACCTTTGAATAGTTGCCTGCTGCGGCAACGACGCATACGCCGTGCTCCTTCGCGTTTTTCACGGCTGCCCTGAACGAATTTCCGCTTGATGCGGACGAAAGGCTGACGTTAACTACAGACGCGCCGCCCGAAACGGCGTCGTTAATAGCCGAAATCATTGCCGACGCAGTAGCAACGCTCTTGCCGAACGGCACTACCTTATACGGCACAAGCTTTACGGAAGTCGGCGTGTTGTTGGCAATTATGCCTGCAACAAACGTTGCGTGGCCGTAGGTTGTACCTTCCTTTGAAGTATCGTAATACGCGTTATCGAGCGCGTCCTCTGAATAATCGTAGCCGTTTCCGTTGATTCTGCCGACAAGCTCGACGTGGTCATACATAATTCCCGTGTCAACGATAGCTACCTTGATATTCTGCTTTGTCATACCGATTTTGCTTATGTACTGCGGCGTGCCGATAGCGCCGCTACCCTCTGGATAAACCTCACCCGCATCGCTCGCGCAAAGCTCGGCTGTACCCTCGGTTTCGGCAATAAGTCCGTCCGACTGAATTTTGTAATATGCTTTTTGGGCGTCCTTTCGCGTGTCGTACTGCAGAACGGCAAAGCCGTTTTCCCTGTCATATGCGATATGCGACGCGCCGTATTTTTTGCCGTTGTAGCCGTTAACAAGCAGCCTTTTGAACGCGAAGCTGTCGCCGTTTTCAAAGTCAGTATATGCTTTTTCTGTATTATATTCCTTATATATTGAGCTGAGCTGCGCCCTGTATTCATCGCGGTCAAAGGGCTCTTCTTTGTACGGTAAATAAGCCCCTGCTTTCATCAAAGCAAAGGCAAGCGCCGCCACAATCAGTAACGACAGGACGGTAAATACAATTTTTCGTGCGTTAGTTTTCAAATCATCACCTGTCTGTCGGTACAATTATATCACAAATTATTGACTTATGCTACTATAATATGTTATTTTGTTATTAATAAAACTCGAGGAGAATTCAGATGGATACAAAAAATTATGTACCAAAAAAAGAGTGGCTTGCGTACGGCATAGGCGCGCTCGGTCAGGGTATGATTTACGGAATAATGAGCTCGTACATATCCGACTTTTACCTTAATGTGCTTAAGGTTACGCCGATTTTCGTGCTACTTTTGATGCTTCTTGCAAGAGTATGGGACGCTATCAACGACCCGATTATGGGCTTCATCGTTGACCACGCAAACCCGAAGCACGGCAAGCTCAAAGCGTATCTGCTTTACACGCCTATACCAGTTGCGATATTGACGATGCTACTGTTTTTCGCACCAGATATTACGGACAGCCAGCGTATGGTTTACGCCTCTATTACTTACGTTATGTGGGGTATGATTTACACCTCGTCAGACGTTCCGTTCTGGAGTCTTCCGAACGCAATGACGCCGAATGCTGACGAGCGCGGTTCAATTATTTCAAAGGCGCGAACGCTGAACGGTATTGGCTCGGCAATTCCTATGGCGATGTTTATGGGGCTCGGCTTCATACTGCCGAAGTTCAACCTTTCGGGCACCGACCTTGAACAGAAAAAGTACGTGATTATGGCGCTTACCTGCTCGATAATCGGCAACATTCTGTTTATCAGGGTTTACTTCAAGACGAAGGAAAGAGTTAACATCCCTATCCCGCCAAAGAAGGACAAGTCACAGCCGAACACAATCAAGCTGATTTTTACCTGCAAGCCGCTTATGCTTACGGCAGCTATGGGAATTATTTCCGCCGCAAGATATATGTTCCAGGCGGGCGCAGTACACGTTGCGAGATATTCGTTTTATATCGGCGACGCGGAAAAGCTCAAAACGCTTTCGGGACAGGAGCTTGAACAGGCGCTTCAGTCAAATATTTCAACCGTTTCAACTGTGCTTGCTGCCGCGAGCGCAATCGGTATGTTCGGCGCGATGATTGCAGTAACGCCGCTTATCAAAAAGTTTTCGTACAAACAGCTTGTAATCGCTTCGTCGATTCTTGGCGCAGCTTCAAGCCTTGCGATGTGGTTTATCGGCTACGAGCATTTCTGGGCGTGTGTTCCCTGCCTGCTGATTTCTACAATCCCGTGCGGCGTTATAAACGTATGCGCGTTCGCTATGGTCGGCGACTGCCTTGACTATATGGAGCTTCACACGGGTGTAAGACTTACGGGTATGGGCAACGCAATTCAGAGCTTTGTTACAAAGTTCAGCAACGCGATTGCAACGTCGGGTATCATACTGATGTATATTATCGTTGGTCTTGACGTATCGCAGATGAGCGCAAACGTTACCACGAATCCCGCAAGCCTTGACCCGTCAATCCGTTCGGGCATCTTCAGCGTAGTATCAATTATTCCTGCTATATCGCTTCTGCTTTGCATAATTCCGATGTTCTTCTATAAAATCAACGGCGAATACCGCGAACAGATGGAACGCGACCTTGCAAAACAACGTGAGGAAAAAGGAATTGTAATTGAGTAAATAATAATCTGTTTTACCCCTGCTTTGAGCAATCAAGGCAGGGCTTTTTTTGCAAAAAACGCAATATGATAATACCCGACCGATTTTTGAAGGGACGGTTTCTCAATATTAAAATTTTTACAGAAAGGAAATACTAAGCATGAAAAAGTTAGTATTACTATCAACAATTGCAGCAATTGCAATTACAGGTTTCGCCTTTACAGACATCAACAGAAAAGCGGCTACTGCCGAAGAAACATCAGCTGTTACCTCAACGGTAGCCGCGACGACTGAGTCCGAAACTACTTCGGAACAGCTCACAACGACTACCGAGGCTACAACTGAGCCGACTACCGAAGCTACAACCAGGCAAAAGGTAACACGCTCAGCTGAGACTACCACAGCTGAGCTGCCCGAGCCTGCGTCACAGCTCGCAAGCGCATCAAAGAAGCTGCGTAAATGTCCAGTATCCGACTTCGAGGCACGGCTTTTCGAGGTGACCAACGAGGAACGCTCCTCAAGGGGCATTCAAGAGCTCGAGTGGTCAGAGGACTTGCATAATATTGCGTGTATCCGCGCAAAGGAAGCGTATGAGAACTGGTCGCACACACGACCTAACGGCAAAATCTGGTATTCAATACTCAAGGAATACCAGATTTATTATACAAATTTCGCTTCGGAAAACTTAGCCTGTAATAGTGGCGAAGATGCAAGTCCAGAAACTGCAGACGAACTGCTGATGAACTCAAAGCCGCACAGAAAAGCTATTCTGGACAAGCGTTACAAATACGTCGGAATTGCCACCTACTATGGTGACGACGGGTTAGTGTATTCTTGCCAGATTTTCTGTAACTGACAGCAAGGTAGCGGAGAAACCTCCGCCACTAAATAATTATTTAATTTTATAAGGAGTTAATATGGATAATAATAACACAAATAATAAAAAGAAGCTTCCGATTGTTGTAGCAAGCCCGATAGATTATATCAAAGTCAGAGACGAGATAGGATTTCATATCGTAGGGATATATAACGAAAACTATTTTAAGATGATTGAACAGACGGAAGGCGGTGATTGTTCAAAATATTGACGACAAGCACCATTAATACCCTAACAGCGGGACACCCTGAAGATGTCCCGCTGTAAAAAAATTATCGACCGATTATGATAGCTTAATACGCTCTCAGCGCGCTGACAGCAGCCGAGCCGTCGCCCTTTGTGATAACTATTGAAAGGTTTTTGCAGTTTTCAACATCTACTTCAAACGCTTCGGGCATATCGCTCGACGTTATTTCTTTTGAGGTATACACGAGTGTTGAATCGGCATATACTTCGAATTGCTGTTTGCGCTCGCTGCTTTTTCCGTTTTGGGTAATTGCAAACACGCCTGACAGCTTTTTATATTTACCGTCAAGTAAATACTCAACCTTTCGCGGCTTTTCAACCTCGTTGCCGTCATCGTCCCACTCTGTGGTATCGGCTGTAATATAGTGATTGAGCGGAATTGACGCAACGTTGCTAATGTCGGAATAATCCGTGACATAAACAGCGTCGTCGATTTTCAAAGGCTCAGTTGATGTCAGCCACAAAGGAACGGTAACATCGCCGCTCAGCTCTTTCACCTTTGATTTGTCGGAGCAGCTCAGCGTTGCTTCGCTTATTCCGCAGGAATCGTCGGAAACAAACAGAATAGTCATCGCCTTGCCAAAATTG
>JAFWKC010000125.1 GCA_017514345.1 Eubacterium sp. | reverse complement strand
TAATTTATAATATATTATAATTGACTTTAAAGTTTATTATTGTTATAATACATTATGTATCTCTATACCTATTTACCTATCAGGAGGTTTGTAATGGAAGAAAACAGAGAAATCGAAATTGATTTGAGAAAAATCGTATATATGATGAGGAATAAGGTTATATATATCCTTCTCATCACTATCCTTGGCGGAGTTTTAATAGGCGCATTTACACAGCTTTTTATAACTCCGAATTATACTGCTACGGTAAAATTTTACGCAAAGAGCAGCACGAATACTATCAGCACGTCGTCGACGTACACGGACTCTGAGCTTAACGCGGCTGAGAAGCTGTCAAATCTTTACGTTTATATCATAAAGAGCGACACGATAGTTGACAAGGTTGCAAAGGAGCTGCAGATTAACGACGCAAAGGAAGTCAAGGACTCCATTTCGGCAGGCGCAGTTGAGGGCATACAGGCATTTACTGTAACCGTAACTCACGAAAACCCCGAAACAGCCGAAAAAATTGCGAACGCCGTTGCGCGTATCGCTCCCGACGAGATTGTAAAAATCGTAGAGGGCGGCGGTATCAAGGTTATCGACTACGCAAAGGTACCGCAGAAGCCGTCGTCGCCTAACCTCAAGCGAAACATTCTTATGGGCGCGCTTGCAGGCTTCGTGCTTTCGTTTGCGGCATTCTTCATTTATGAAATCTTTGACACCTCAATTACCGAGGCTAAGGACCTTGCAAGAGAATTTGACATACCCGTTCTCGGCACGGTGCCACGACTTGAAAAGGCAAAGGGCAGCGACAAGTATCCGAGCCAGCCGCAGCAAGAGGAAGCTCCCGCGGACAACGCGATTTCAAAGCCGAGCGGCTCGCTGCTTAAAAATTTACAAACTATGAAAGGAGAAGCATCTGATGAGCAAAAGAAGTAAGAGAAGACGTCTTGACGAAAACAACGGCTTTAACAGAGCCGACCCAACAAAAATCCTCAGCAACGATACCTCCTTTCAGGTAAAAGAGGCATATAATTCCATAAGAACAAACCTTATGTTTATCCAGCAGGGCGAAAAATGCCCCGTGTTCGTAATCACAAGCCCGACTGCAAATAACGGCAAGACCATAAACACGATTAACCTCGCAGTCAGCTTTGCTCAGATGGGCAAAAGAACGCTTATTATCGACTCTGATATGCGTAATCCCACGATGCACAGAATGTTCTCTATCCCCGTCAAAAACGGACTGAGTGAAATTCTTGCAGGACTTACGGACAGCATTTCAGTTTGCAAAACGAACGTTGAAAACCTTTCCGTTCTCACCGCGGGCAAAATTCCGCCTAATCCAGCCGAGCTTCTTTCCTCAAACAGAATGGATAAGCTGCTTGAATTCGTACGCGAGCATTACGACTGCGTATTTATCGATACGCCGCCGATTAACGTCGTTACAGACGCTACGCTGTTTGCTCAGAAGGTAACGGGCTACGTGCTTATCGTCAAGACTGATACGACGAACGTTAACGACGTAAAAACCACAGTTTCAAACCTTGAGCAGATTGACGCCGACATCCTCGGCTTTGTACTCAACGACGTAAGCTCTGATAAGAAAAAATACTATTCTTATTACCGCAGATATAATTATAACTACAACTATAATTATAACTACAATTACGACTATAACTATTAATTAAGGTGATTAAATGAACAAGCGAGGTCACGCACAATTCTGGATTGAATTCCTGTTTGACGTTGTGTGTCTGACAATTGCAAATATTACTTCATTTCTGATCTTCCGCTTCGCTTTTCCGAAAATTGCAATTTACCCGCCAAGCGAATGGGCAAGGTATTTTATCGCGCTGTTCGTTGCGTTCGTTACGGTATTTGTAGGATTTTATTCCACAATTGATATAAAACGCCGCGACCGCAGAAGAGAGATTATTTCGATTTTGAGTAACTCCTCGCTGACGTATCTCATATTCTCGGCGAGCATACTTCTCATAAAAAGCCCGATTATTCAGTCGCGTTATATGCTGATGTCGAGCTACATAATTTTCACGCTTCTGCTGTTCCCCGAAAAATACTTCCTGAAGCGCTGGATTACAGGCTTCTTTACAAAAAGCAGAAACGCGGCTATGGTCGGAATTATTACGACGAGCGATATTGCCAACGAGTTTGTCGAGGGTATCAAAAGCGACTGGTCGCTCAACGTCACGGGAATTATTCTTGCTGACAGAGAGTTTGCAAAGGTTCCCGCGGGAGCTGCGTTAGGCGTGGCTGAAAGCTATCCGAAAAGCATAGCGGATATCCCCGTCGTTTCTGCTGACGAAAACTATATGGACTGGGTGCGTTCAGCTCCGCTCGACGAGGTTTTCATCAACATCAGCAGTACCTCGGACAGCAAGCTTCAGGAGCTTGTTGAGGAGCTTGAGGATATGGGTATAACCGTTCACCTCAACATCCCCCGTCTTACGAAAATGCTTGATGAAAGCAAGTTTGACAACATCAACTGCCGTGTTTACGCAGGTTATCCTATGGCAACCTTTGCGGCAACGCGATACAGCACCGCCGAGCTTGTAATCAAACGCGTGTTTGACATATTTGCAGGACTTATCGGCTGTATTATCGCGCTGATTGCTATGGCGATTGTAGCCATACCGCTAAAAAAGGAGTCGCCTGGGCCGCTGATTTTCAAGCAGCAGCGCGTAGGCAAAAACGGCAGACTGTTTAACATCTATAAAATCCGTTCAATGTACGCCGACGCGGAAGAGCGCAAGGCTGAGCTTATTGACGACAACAAAATGGACGGACTTATGTTCAAAATAGAAAACGACCCGCGTATCACAAAGGTCGGAAGCTTTATACGAAAATACAGTATTGACGAGCTTCCCCAGTTTTTCAACGTCCTGAAGGGCGATATGAGCGTCGTTGGAACAAGGCCGCCGACAATCGAGGAATTTGAGCAGTACGAAAGCAGGCATAAGCGCAGGCTTTCGATGCGCCCAGGTATCACGGGAATGTGGCAGGTCAGCGGAAGAAGCGAAATCACCGACTTTGAACAGGTGGTTGCGCTCGACTGCAAATATATTGACGAATGGTCCGTAGGACTTGATATGAAAATACTTATTAAAACAGTTTTTGTAGTTTTAACTCACAAGGGAGCAGAGTAAAAAATGAAGATTGCTATGATTGGTCACAAAAGAATACCGTCGCGCGAGGGCGGCGTGGAAATTGTTGTAGGCGAGCTGTCAAGGCGTATGGCTGCGCTCGGACACAGCGTTACGGCATACAACAGAAAAAGTGAACATATAGCAGGCAACGAATACGAAGCGTTAAACGACTGGCAGGGAGTTAAAATCAAATGGGTAAAAACTCCCGACAGCTCTAAGCTCAACGCAATAGTATACAGCTTTTTTGCAGCTTTATCGGCAAGCTTCAAGGGCTTTGACGTCGTGCATTTTCACGCCGAGGGTCCCTGCTCGATGATACCGCTTGCAAAGCTGACGGGCAAAAAATGCGTCGCAACCATCCACGGCCTTGACTGGCAGAGAGCAAAATGGGGCGGCTTCGCAACGCGTTTTCTGAAATTCGGCGAAAAGACTGCCGCAAAGCGCGCAGACGCTGTAATCGTGCTTTCAAAAAACGTACAGGATTATTTTGAAAAGAATTACGGCAGAAAAACTGTCTTTATCCCCAACGGAATTGACAAGCCGAAAACGCTTGAAGCAAATATTATCCGCGAAAAATACGGGCTTGAAAAGGACGGCTACGTTCTCTTCCTTGGCAGGCTCGTTCCCGAAAAGGGCGTGCATTACTTAATAAATGCTTACAAGGAGCTTGACACGGATAAAAAGCTCGTTATCGCAGGCGGCGCAAGCCATACAAGCGAATACGAAACAGAGCTTCGCGCGCTTGCCGACGACAACGTAATATTTACGGGCTTCGTTCAGGGCGACGAGCTGGACGAGCTTTATTCAAACGCATATATCTACTGTCTGCCGAGCGACCTCGAGGGTATGCCTATAAGCCTGCTCGAGGCGATGAGCTACGGCAATGCCTGCCTTACCTCTGACATTCCCGAATGCACCGAGGTTTGCGGCAACAACGCAGTTTACTTCAAAAAAAGCAGCGAGGCTGATTTAAGGGATAAGCTTAGTATGCTTCTTGCCGACAGCGAAACGGTCGGAACACTTAAGAATACTGCCGCTAATTACATTCTTGAAAAATTCAATTGGCAGGATGTAACTGAAAAAACACTCGAATTATATGAAGGTTTGTTAAAATGAAAATCTTGATGGTAAACAAGTTTCTGCACCCGAACGGCGGGTCCGAAACGTATATCTTTAAGCTTGGCGAACAGCTTACGGCGCTCGGCCACGAGGTGCAGTACTTCGGTATGGAGCACGAGGGCAGATGCGTCAGCAATAATGCCGAGGAATATACAAGCGATATGGATTTCCACGGCGGAAGCAAGCTGAAAAAGCTGACATATCCAGTTAAGACCGTCTATTCTTCTGAGGCAAAGCGCAAAATGCGTATAGTCCTTGACGATTTTCAACCTGACATTATCCACATCAACAATTTTAACTATCAGCTCACTCCGAGCATTATATACGCCGCTCAGAAGTACAAGGAGCGCGCAGGCAAAAAGGTAAAAATCCTCTTTACTGCACACGACTATCAGCTTGTATGTCCTAATCATATGATGCTAAACGGCAGCGGCGAGGCGTGCGGCGACTGCATCGGCGGTAATTTTTTAAGCTGCACGAAAAACAGATGTATTCACGGCTCAAAGGCAAAGAGCATTATCGGCTCAGCTGAAGCGACGCTTTATAAAAAGCTCGGCACATATAAGTATTTTGACAAAATCATCTGCTGCAGCGAATTCCTGAAAAGCAAGATGGACACAAACCCCATCTTTAACGGCAAAACTATTACTATGCACAACTTTATCGAAAGCGTGCAGAAAAAAGAGGCTAAGAAGGAGGACTATGTTCTCTATTTCGGCAGATACAGCAAGGAAAAGGGCGTCGAAACGATACTCGACGCAAAAAACATCAGCTTCGTCTGTGCGGGAAGCGGCGATTTGGAGGATAAAATCAACGAAGCACCGCATATCACAAATGTCGGCTTTAAGACGGGCGATGAGCTTGAAATGCTCATCCGCAAGGCAAAATGCTCCGTTTATCCGAGCGTATGGTACGAAAACTGTCCGTTTTCCGTTATGGAAAGCATTATGTACGGCACTCCCGTTGTCGGCGCCGACATCGGCGGTATTCCCGAGCTGATTGAAAACGGCAAAACTGGCGTCCTGTTCAAAAGCGGCGACAGCGAGGATTTTGAAAGAGCAATTAACGAAGCGCTTAATAAGTCAGAGGAAATGAGCAGCAACTGCCTGTCTGCTGATTTTGACACGGTGGAAACGTACTGTGAAAAGCTTTTAAAAATATATTCAGAGTAATTTATGGAAAACAAACGATACAACGGTCTTGACGGCGTCCGCGCACTTGCCGCAATAGGCGTTGCCGTAATGCACGTTATGTACAACGGCGGCTATAAAATCAGCGGCTTTATTGCTGAAAAGCTAATCGGCAATATGGGTGATTTTGTGTTTTTGTTTATGATTGTAAGCGCATTTTCGCTGTGCTGCGGCTACTACGACAAGATAATTAACAAAAAAATATCGCCAACCGAGTTTTACGCAAAGCGATTCAAAAGAATTCTTCCGTTTTTTGCGCTCGTTTGCATAATGGACTTTGCGTTATCTCCTGACGCAAAAAGCGCTATGGAGCTGTTTGCAGAGCTGACGCTGTGCTTTGGCCTTTTGCCTAATCCGCAGATGAGCGTAATCGGCGTAGGCTGGTTTATCGGTCTTATATTCGTGTTTTACATCGCGTTCCCGTTTTTCTGCTCGCTTATTGCAAACAAACGGCGCGCCTGGAGCGCGTTTGCGGTCAGCATAGCGCTTAACCTGATGTGCGAATATTACTTCTTTAGCGCCGACCGCGTTGTAAATTTTGATTACAGAAGCAACATTATTTACGCCGCGCCGTACTTTTTCATCGGCGGACTGATATACCTTTACAGGGACAGCATTTCAAAAATGCTTGTCAAGCTCAAATATCCCGTGCTTTTGCTGTGCTTTGGCTCGGCGGCGCTCGTAATTGCGTTCGGCCGCTCCATATGGACTATTCTGCCGACGTTTGCGCTGCTTACCGTATACGCCATGCGCGAAAATTCGCCGCTGCTTGAAAACAAAGCGGCAGCATTCCTAAGCAGCATAAGTATGGAAATCTACCTTTGTCATATGATGTTTTTCAGATTGATTGAAAAGCTTAAGCTTTCGCATCTGTTTGAAAACGATATTTTATCATACATATTTACTGCAGCCGTTACGCTTGCCGCGGCAATCGTATTCTCTTTTGCAGTTAAAAAAATATTTAGTATAGTTGAAAGTAAAGCATTATGTCGAAAAAACTTAACGGAACGGTCATCGTAACTTATCGCTGCAACGCGCGCTGTACGATGTGCAACCGTTACAAGGAGCCCTCGGTTCCCGAGGAGGAAATCACAATTGAAACGATAAAAAAGCTGCCCCCGATGTATTTTACCAACGTCACGGGCGGTGAGCCGTTTATACGCACCGACCTTAAGGATATCATCCGCGAGCTGTACAAAAAAAGCGACAGAATAGTTATATCAACTAACGGCTTTTTTACAGACAGAATTATTGAGCTGTGCAAGGAATTCCCGAACGTCGGCATACGCATTTCGATTGAAGGGCTCGAGGAAACGAACAACGCAATACGCGGACTTGAGGACGGCTTTAACAAGGGCTACACAACGCTGAAAAAGCTTGTCGAAATGAAGCATCCCGACGTCGGCTTCGGTATGACGGTGCAGGACGTGAACGCACCCGATTTAGTGCCGCTGTATAAGCTCAGCAACGAAATGAATATGGAATTTGCAACCGCTTCGCTTCACAACTCGTTTTATTTTGTCGAGTCAGCCAACATAATCAAGGACAGACAGATGGTTGCAGAAAACTTTGAGGCGCTTATTAACGAGCTTCTCAAATCGAACGAGCCGAAAAAATGGTTCCGCGCATACTTCAACCACGGACTTATTAACTACATTTACGGACAGAAGCGTCTGCTTCCGTGCGATATGGCGTTTGACACGTTTTTCATCGACCCGTTCGGCGACGTTATGCCCTGTAACGGCACAAAGGAAAAAGAGGTGCTCGGAAACCTCAACGAGCAGAGCTGGGACGAGCTGTGGAACAGCGAGCAGGCGGAAAAGGTGCGCGCCAAGGTGCGTCAGTGCGACCGTCAGTGCTGGATGATAGGCTCCGTATCGCCTGCTATGCGCAAGTACATATGGGTACCTGCCGCGTGGGTTATCAAGCACAAGTTTTTGCGTTGCTTCAAGGACAAGAAGTATTCGATGTACGAAAACAAAATCTGCCGCGACCTTCGCGACGGAGTCGTTACAAAAGAGGAGCTTGACAAGCTTTCGACCTGCGATTTTGACGCAGTCGACACACCGTCAGCGGAGCAGGAATAATGAAGATACTCATTGTAAACCCGATTATTTACACCTCTGAAACGGCGGACATTAAGCGCGTAAAATCAATAAAGGACACAATGATTTACGATTTGTGCCTTGCGTTTTCAAGCAAGGGCCACGATGTCACGCTCGTTGCGGGAGAGCCGTTTCGACCTACCGAAAAAGAGGAATATCCCTTTGAGATAATATGGGCAAAATGCAAAATGAAAAGCATTTGCAGACCGAACGTTCTGCCCTACTGTCCCGAGCTCAGGGGCATTATCAAAACGCCTTACGACCTGATAATTTCAAGCGAGGTGTTTTCGCTCAATTCCCTGCTTTTAGTTCGCAGAAGCAAAAGCAGAGTGATAATCTGGCACGAGCTTGCCAAGCACAACAATCTTTTTCACAAGCTGCCTTCAAAGCTTTGGTACGGCGTTGTTGCGCGGCTGTTTTTCAAAAACGCGCTTGTCGTTCCGCGCAGTACTGCGGCTAAGGAATTCATATCAAAATACTGCAAAAACGTGTCCGATACCGTAATCGACCACGGCGTAAACCTTGACAAATTCAAGGCGTGCGAGGACAAGGACAGCTTCTTCATCATCCCGTCACAGCTCATCGCAAGAAAGCAGATTGACAAATCAATCAGGGCATTTGCTGAATTTGCAAAGGACAAAGCCTTTTCGCTTTACATTTTCGGCGAGGGCGAGGAAAGGGATACGCTTGAAAAGCTTGCCGATACGCTCGGCGTTGCCGACAAGGTAAAATTTTTCGGCAAGGCGCCGCACGAAACGCTCAAGGAATATCTTGCAAAGGCGTCGGCTATGCTCGTATACACGCGCAAGGACTGCAATATGGTATCCATTACCGAGGCTATCGCCTGCGCAACGCCGATAGTTACGACGAGCGTTCCCTATACGGCTCACTACATTGATGAGCGAAAGCTCGGCATTGTCAGCGACAGCTGGGGCAGTGATGAGCTTGAAGAAATTGTCGAAAACAACAAGCTTTACGTAAACAACTGTATGAATTACAGATACGAGCTGTCCGACGACAAACGCGTCGAGCAGTTTCTGGAGTTAATCTGATGTATTCAATAGCGTATATCATACCTTATTTCGGTAAATTTCCAAAGTATATGAAGCTGTGGTTGATGAGCGCAGGCTGTAATCCCACGGTTGATTTTCTGATTTTTACCGACGACAAAACTGAATACGACTATCCCGAAAACGTCAAGGTAACGTATATGTCGTTTGACGATATGAAGAAAAAGGCGCAGGCGATATACGATTTTGACATTTTCCTTGAAAAGCCGTACAAGCTGTGCGACTTCAAGCCCGCGTACGGCGAAATATTTGCTGACGAGCTTAAGGGCTATGATTTCTGGGGACACTGCGACGTTGACTTGATTTGGGGCAATATTCGTAATTTTTATACCGACGAGGTGCTTTCAAAATACGACAAAGTCGGCTTTAACGGTCATTCTAATCTTTACAGAAACACGCCCGAGGTCAACGCGCGCTACCGCCATATTTCAAAAAAGTTTGAAAACTATATGCAGGTCTTTTCGACCGACAAGGGATACGCGTTTGACGAGCCGTATATGCAATCGATATACAAGGAGCTCGGCGTTCCCGTATATATGGGAATTGATTTTGCAAATCTGGCAAAGTACGACTACTCCTTTAACCTTTCGTGGCAGACCGAGGAGGAGCAGTACAAAAACAAGCACCAGATTTTCACGTGGCAAAACGGCACGCTTCTTCGCCGCTACGTTCACGAGGGCAGGCTTTACAGCGAGGAAATGATGTACCTTCACTACTGGTGCCGTCCTACAACGCTGAAAATAAGCAGCTACGACAAAAGCCGTATGCTGATTATATACCCCGACGTTACAACCGATAAGGCGCACGACATCACCGCCGAATTTGTTATGAAAAAAAGCAGGCAGAGCAAGGCTGTATTCTACGCAAAAACGCTTTGGGCAAACCGTAAAAAAATCACGCCCGAGCGCATTTTGTTCAACATTAAGGGTATGACAAAATACAAAACAAAGGGATACGTATACAAGCCGAAGGACTAATGAACGCTAAGCAGACAGAGAGAAAACATTATATCGACGTTGCGCGCGGAATTGCAATAATTCTCGTCGTGCTCGGACACGGTATTTCCGAATATGAAACGGGCTTTACAGGTCTTGAAAAGGTAATATATTCATTTCATATGCCGCTGTTTTTCGTTATCAGCGGACTTGTGTTCAGGCTGAAGGACAACGTTTCGTTTTGCGCGTTTGCAAAAAAACGCACAAAGGGATTAATGCTCCCCTATCTTCTTTTTGCGGGGCTGATATTCCTGTCGCACGTTGCAGAAGCTGTGCTTCTGAAATCTGACGGCGAGTTTTTTGAAAAGCTGAAAACTCCGTCGGGAATAATAAACACGCTTTTACTCAGCACAAAATCGGTATTTTCAAACCTATGGTTTCTGCCGTGTATGCTCGCGGCTCAGCTTTTACTGTTTGCTGTGCTGAAATACGTAAAAAACAAGTACGCAAAAGCCGCGCTTTTCACCGTTTTTTCACTTGCAGTTATATTTATTTCTCCGAAAATCGCGCTGCCGCTTTGTCTTGAAACGGCTGTCATATCGGTTATGTTCCTTTATATCGGAACGCTTGTCGGCAAAACGGAGCTGCTTGAAAAAAGCAAGTATATACTGACGCCGATTTGCCTTGTTATATTTGCCGCTTCCGAGGCTGCTTTTCTTCTGTGCTTCAAAAGCGAAAGCTTTTCGTACTATAACGTACAGTTCGGCGGCGCGCCGTGGCTCTTTATTATCACGGCTGTATCAGGCTCGCTTTTTGTAATCGGCGCGTCGTTTATAATAAAAAAATGCGCCGTGCTCGAAATACTCGGTCGGCACAGCCTTTACATTTTCGGCTTCCACTATCTTGTGCAAAACGTGCTGAGAATTGGCTTTGAAAAAGTCGGGCTGATAAATAATAAAATCGTTATACTGACCGTCGCCGTAATACTCAATCTTGCGATTTGCACGGTGATGTCAGTAGTATGGAGCAAAATAAAAACAACCGTAACAAAAAGGAAGTAGCTATGAACCTTTACGTGATGTATGACAAAATACGCAGGTATCATTTACAAATAAAAATGCTCACCATGCGAAACGGCTGGAAAAAAATGGAATATCTCAAAAAGAAAAAGGTTTTCGCCTCGGTTGGCGAGCACTGCTTTTTTCAGTCGACAATACTTCCTGCCGAGCCGTTTCTTGTATCGTTTGGCAACAACGTTTCCGTTGCCGCAGGAGTAAGAATAATTACTCACAGCATAGCGAACACCGTATTTAACTACGAGGACAATACAAATGTTCACCGCTGCCGCTTTGCAGAGGTGAAAATCGGCAACAACGTATATATCGGCGCCGACGCAATTATCAACTTCGGCGTAACAATCGGCAACAACTGTATCGTTGCCGCAGGCGCTGTGGTAACGAAGGACGTTCCCGACGGAAGCGTAGTCGGCGGCGTCCCCGCAAAAGTAATCGGCAGCTACGACGACGTTAAGAAAAAGTCGCTCGAATTCAGCGAGCCTTATAACGAGCTAAAGCTCAGCACGCCTACAGTCGAAAATATGATGAAGGCAATGAAAAACAAGGAAGAACAGTAAACCATTACCATCGGGGGATATATGAAGTCATATATTAAGCAAAACGGTAAATTTAGAATTACGCTGAACAAAAAGCAGCTGCTTTTTGCTTTTGTTCTTTGCGTTTTTATTTTTATCGAAAGAAACGCCCTGACTAAGTTAGACGCGCTTCATATAAAGCATTATCTTCTTATGGGTATGCTGTTTCTTTACGGAATTCCCCTGCTTAAGCGAAAAAACCTGAGGGCGTACAAGGAAGCAAAATACGTCGTTATTGTATGTATTGTGCTATACCTGATATCGATTATTATGCAGATTTCTCACCTGTCGTTCAAGCTTTATTCGGTCGGTGAAATATATTATCTGATTATTCCCCTGCTGTACGGCGTTACGGTTTTCAACAACATAAACAGCGACGACGTCGATACGATAATGTATCTGACGCTTGCCGTCTGTCTGTTTTCGTACTTCTTCTGGACGATGCAGATGGACACCTTTACGCTGTCAAATATGATAAAGATGTTTGATTTGAGAAATCTGTTTATCAAATCAATTTCGCCCGTAGGTGAAAGTGACCTTGCAAACTACTTTATGCTTCTTTATCTTTACTTCACTTACAGAAAAAAGCGCGTGGCAACCGTACTAAGCGCAGTCGGCGTATTCTTCGGCTACAAGCGCTTTGCCGTTTTGTTCCTTATTATATTCATAATCGTTCTTCGTTTTGTTCCGAGGTACAAAAAGGTTAACAAGGTATTTATTTATACCGCAATAGCAGTATTCCTCGTGCTACCGTTTGTGACGTATTTCTTATGTTCAGACGAATTTGCAAACTGGTTTTATATGAAGTTTAAGGTTGATTTTAACGAATTTACGATGACGAGGTTTTACCTCATCAACCTTCTTATTGACTCGCATATTACAAACTACGGTCTTGGCACGACTACGGCATTTCTCAACAGGCTTACGGGTGCCGCAAAGTCAGCGGGTAATCTTCATAACGATATATTCAGAATTTATTACGAAACGACCATCGTCGGCTCGCTTGTATTCACATACAACTATTTCAAGATGAGTGAAAAAAGCTGGTTTACGTTTATGACGATGCTGTATATTTTTGCCGAGCTTTTCGGCGCGCACTTCATCGGTCCCGGCACAACGAGCTTCTGGATGGTTGCGTATCTGCTGATATTCACAATCAGCATAGACGTTGATAAACACAAGGAGCAGCTAAAACTTCAAAAGGCTGAACTGATAAATGAAACAAAAGAGCAAGGTAGTTAAAAATTATATATTTAACACAAGCTATCAGCTGCTTGCAATAATTGTTCCGCTTATTACAACGCCGTATATTTCGCGAACGCTCGGCGCGGACGGTATAGGAATAAACAGCTATACTTATTCCATCGTCAGCTATTTTGTGATTTTTTCGGTGCTCGGCACTGCAACGTACGGCAATAAGCAGATAGGAATTCTTCAGGAAAACCCTGTCGGCAGAAGCAGAAAATTCTGGGATATTCTGACGCTGAGGGTGCTTATCTCGGGTGGCGCGCTTGTGCTGTATACGCTTTATGTGATACTTTTTGCAAAATACAAAAGTATCGCATTTATTCAGATTTTTTATCTTTTTGCGGCGCTATGCGACACGGCGTGGTTCTTTCAGGGAATGGAGGATTTTAGGCGCGTTGCAGTCAGGAATTACGCAATCAAGCTGCTTAACGTTGCGGCAATTTTCATATTTATTCACAGCCGCGAGGATTTGTGGAAATATGTGCTGATGCTTGCGGGACTCACCTTCCTCGGCAATCTTTCGATTATTCCGTATCTGAAAAAATATCTTGTTAACGTGCGCCCCTACAAGCCTCAACCGTTCACGGATTTCGGCGTTATTGTTCAGCTTTTTATTCCTGCGATGGCGCTTCAGATGTACGAAATGCTCGACAAAACTATGATAGGCGTTATTACGCAGGACGCCGCGCAAAACGGCTACTATGAGCAAAGCAACAAAATTGTCAAAATGGCGCTCATTCTCGTTACGGCTATAAACACTGTGCTTTTGCCGAAAAGCTCAAAGGCGTTTGCCGAGGGCAAAATCGACGAGATGAACGATTACCTTTATAAATCCTACCGTTTTGTATGGTTTCTCGGAATTCCGCTGATGTGCGGAATTATCGGAACGGCAAGCGTTCTTGTTCCCGTGTTCTTCGGTGACGGCTACGAGCCTGTAATAACAGTGCTTTCGATTATGTCGCTTCTGTTTGTACCGATAGCGCTTAATTCAACGTCGTCGGCGCAGTTCTTCATATCAACGGGACGTCAGAATATTTACACGCGTTACGTGCTTTACGGCGGCGCAGTAAACGTTGCGCTGAACGCCGTGCTTATTCCTAAGCTTATGGCAAACGGCGCGGCAGTTGCGTCGGTAGCGGGCGAAATAGTAATTATGGCGTTTATGCTGATTTATATGGGCAAAAACAAGCACATCAGCGTGCCTAAGGTGTTTGCACTTTCTGCAAAATACTTGGTTGCAGGCGCTGTAATGCTCGCTTCGTTAATGCTTGTTGCGCCACAGCTTCCGCTCAGGGTATGGAGCCTTTGCGCTCTTATAGTTGGCGGCGCGGCTATATATTTTGCAGTGCTTCTTATAGAAAAGGAATACTTCGTATTTGAAGGCATAAAATTTGCACTTAAATTCATAAAAAACAAGGGTAAGACTGACAATGGAAAATAAAGTAATGTCAAACGTTGAGCTGAAAAAGGCTCTGCTCGGCATCACGCTTGACACAGTTAAATATCTTGACGAAAACAACTTAAAATACGTTATTATCGGCGGCACTCTGCTCGGCGCAGTACGCCACAAGGGCTTTATTCCGTGGGACGACGACATCGACCTCGCTATGCCGCGCGATGATTACAACCGTCTGCACGAGCTGGTTAAAACAAAGCCTATTGGTGAGCAATACCGCCTTGTCAGCATTACTGCAGGAAACTCGGCTAACCCGTTTGCAAAGGTTATTGATACCAACACAAAGCTTATCGACAATAACAATCCTCTTCACCCCGCTCTGTGGGTAGATATTTTTCCGATTGACGGTATGAAAAGCCTTGATGAAAAAGAGCTGTTGTTAAAAGACAAGCGCCAGAAGCGCAACGCCTTCTTAATGGAGCAGGCAGCCTGCTCCTACGGCAGCGGAAAAAGCATATTAAGAAAAATAGCAAAAATACCTGTCGTCACATACGCAAGAATAAAGGGTGCAGAATATTACGGAAGGCAGATTGACTGCGAAGCAAAGGCGCTTTCGCTTGACGACTGCCCGTACGCAGGTATAACGGTATGGGGCGGCATTCAGGCATGCATAGAAAAAGAAAAAATGCTCACGACGTGTGAGCTTGAATTTGAGGGCAATATGCTTAAGGCGCCCGTGGGATATGAGGAATATCTTGAAAAAATGTACGGCGACTATATGACGCCGCCGCCCGAAAAGGACAGAATAAACCACAATATTGAGGTTGTAAGAATATAAAATTAACGGGGGATTTTTCAGTCCCCCGTTTAGTTATTATTTTCTCTTTATTACGTTTACCATAATCTTTTCGATTTCGTCGCGTCTGAAATCAGGCATCATCTTGATGATAACGTCTGCACAGCCGCCGACAAGGAAGGTTACCTTCGCAACCTCGTGGTAATTGTCAACAGGATTGATGTTATTCAGCTTGCATATAGACTGAATAAAGCCGTCCTTGAGCGATTTGATAGCCGACTCGTAAATCACGCTGTTCTTGAAACGCTCAAAATACTTGATGTTCTGTTCTACTACGTCGAGGATGTTAGCAACTGTCCTTTCGGGAGAAACCGACATATCGATGTAATTGATGCCCTTGCTGAGGTCAAGAATTCTTCCAGCAAAGTAGTCAAAGCACTGCTGAAAACAATCATCAATGCTCTTGTAATGCAGGTAAAACGTGCTTTTGTTTATGCCTGCTCTTGCACATAGCTCAACGACTGTAATTTTGTCGAGCTCTTTTTCGGTTGCCAGGTCGAAAACAGCATTGAATACTGCTAACCTGGTCTTTACTATTCGTTTGTCCATTTTATCACCCCATATTTTCATTAATCATAACACATAAAAATACATTTGGCAACATATTTATAAGTTTTTTATACAAATTTGTATGGCTCACCAAAATTACACAATAATATGTTGTAATATATCAGTATTTATAGTATAATTATATAGAATTATACTATTCCCTGGAGGTAACAGAAATGAATAATTGTTGGCTTACTGGAAAAACTGCCGTTGTTACAGGCGCGTCAGGCGGTATGGGTGCTGGTATTGCCGCTACACTTATCAAGAAGCACGGCTGTACTGTTATCGGCGTTGCAAGAAGCGAAACCAAGATGCTCAAGTTCATCGAAGAGCTCGGCGACGAATACAAGGACAAGTTCTCCTACAAGCTCTTTGACGTTTCGAGCCGCGAGAATTGGGAAAGCTTTGCAGGCGAGCTTGAGGAGAGCGGCGTGCAGGTTGATATCCTTATCAACAACGCAGGTATCCTTCCTAAGTTCAAGCGTTTTGACAGATATTCATACGAAGAAATTGAGCAGGCAATGAATATCAATTTCTACTCCTGCATATATTCAACAAAAACTATGCTGCCGATGCTTCTCAAATCGGACACACCTGCAATCATCAACATCGATTCGGCGTCAGCTCTTATGACGCTTGCGGGAACGTCAATGTACACGTCTTCAAAATTAGCGCTTAGAGGCTTTACCGAAGCGCTCAGAGTTGAGTTCAAGGACAGAATGTACGTCAGCCTCGTTTGTCCAGGCTTTACAAAGACTGACATTTTCCGCAATCAGAGCGCAGAGGGCAACGACAAGGGTCAGAAGGTTATGAATATGATTTCAACCGACTGCGACAGAATGGTAAAGATGATTATGCGCGGCATTGAGTACAAGTATCCTATGCAGGTACACGGCTTCGACGCGCACGCTATGTCAATCGCAAACAGAATTATGCCCGTATACGGCTCAATGCTGTTCAGCTCTGTAATGAAGCTGGCTAACGTAGATATTTTTAAGGAAGTATTTAACGACTGATGAATAAAATAGTTTACAAAAAGCCTGTAAAGGTATTAAATTCAAAGCTTGCCGTAATAAACAGGCACTTTGACGAAGTCCACGACAAAAAGCTCGTCGGTATGTCACTTGGAAAATACGTCCCCTCACAGCATCGCGAGGATATGGGCGCAACGGGAAGCGAATCAACTCCGTACTGCGCGCTTCGCAAAATGATAGGCGCAGACACGTTTGACGAAAACGACGTGTTTGCCGATATCGGCTGCGGCAAGGGCAGAGTTCTTGCATATATGGCGGCTGAATACGGCTTTAAGGGAAAAATCCGCGGCGTTGAGCTGAACGACGAGGTGGCGCAGCTTGCCGCCGAGTGGGCAAAGCAGTTTG
>JAFWKC010000124.1 GCA_017514345.1 Eubacterium sp. | reverse complement strand
GCTCTGTAAATAGTGATTAAATTAACGTGGAGGTTAATATGTATAAAGGTGTATTTGAAGGGAAAAAAGTAAATTCTTTAAACAAGAGAATACTAATATTAGGTGAATCACATCATGATGACGACGAAAACGATGATTTTACAACACAAAGCGTTTTGGGTTCATATAAACATAATCCAACAGAAGCAAAATACAAGTTTTTTTGGAAGATAGCTAATTCTTTTGGCTTTTATGAGAGATGTGTTGATGACGAATTTCATCATTTTTGGGATTATGTTTATTTTGGGAACTATATTGATAGCATATGCGGCATAAAAACAAGCAAAGCAAAACATTTAGCTAATAAAAACAGGAAAAAATATAATGATGATTTGTTTCAATTCATTAATGAAAACGATATCGAATATGTATTTGTTTTTAGCAGATTGGTTTATGAAAAAATGCCCTCGATTGATAAAAAGCACAACAAAGAATGGATGGGTAATGTAAACAATCAAGATTTATTTGTTGCTAACAAAAGAGATTGGATATCAAAATGCGAATACAAACGCAATTGCGAACATAAGTATACGACGATAGAGTTAAATCACGATCTTGTTGTATATAATATGCGCCACCCATCTGCAAAGTGTGGCTTTAACGCGGAAAACTACGTTGAAGTTTTAAGCAGTGTGTTTAAAGAAATAATATGACCTATGTAATCTCAGACCTTCACGGTTACCCGATTGAAAAATTGAAAATGCTGCTTGAAAAAGCGAAGTTCGGCGAGAACGATTTTCTTTACATACTCGGTGATGTTGTGGACAGAAACGGTGACGGCGGCGTTGGCATTCTGCTCTGGTTGCTTGAACAGTATAATGTTCAGCTTATCCTCGGCAACCACGAGGCGATGTTGCTTGCCTGCGATTTTGTTTTCTGTGATATCACTAAGGAAAGCGTGAAGGCTTTGGATAAAGAGAGGATTGAGCTACTCAGCAACTATATGTTAAATGGCGGCGATGTGACGCTGAAAGCACTCCGCAAGGTGCCGCGCGAAACTCAGCAGGACATACTTGATTATTTGCACGACTGCCCACTTTACGAAGCAGTAACTGCGGGCGGTAAGGACTATATCCTCGTTCACTCTGGCTTTGATAATTTCAGCAAGGATAAGAAAATCAGCGACTACACGCCCGACGATATAATCTGGACTTGGCCAGAACTTACGGATGAGTATTATGACGATATTCACACCGTTTTTGGTCATACACCGACAATGTCCTACAGCGACGAGTACAACGGCAAAATCATCAAAACGCGGACGTGGACCAATATTGACTGCGGTGCCGCCTACGGCAATGAGCCCGTTCTCCTCCGTCTTGATGATTACGCAGAATTCAGATTGTAAAAACAGCCCACGGATGTTCTGTGGGCTATTTTTGTGCCATCTGATGTGGTATCTTTGTGTCGAACAAAGGAGGTAATATCATGAGATTTACAATTGCAAAACCAAGCGACAAAATGAGCCACGGTTCTCTGTTCTATTCCCTGCCAAGCGATGAGGCTGAAAATCAGGCAATGGACAAGCTCGAAGCAATATGCAGAGAAAAGGCTGATAAACGAAACGCAGGGCGCATTGAAAAAGAGCTTGAAGCGATTAAGATGACAAGCAGCGCTATGAGCGTACTGATTATGTACGAGATTGCCGCGCTTTCAAAGGAGCTGGGTTATCCCACCGCACTTTTTGGCATGGAAAGCGGGATGTATATTATGGAACTTCTCGGCATTTCAAATGTTCAAACAGCTGATTATGAAAACGACAAAACGCCGTCGGAACTCGCTGTAACGGATATGATTTTCGGCAAGGGAGTTATTTTTACCCTTGCGATTGCCGAGCCAGTAAGGGAGCACATCCAAAGTCGGCTGAATGAGCGATTCGGACAAACTGACTGCAATAATGAGTTTTTCCGAAGAAGTGATTTGCCTCGCGGGGATATACTTGAGCAAATTGGAAAACTTTCGGCAAAAACGGGCGTCCCGTACAACACGGTCGATTATCGCTCGCAGGACGTGCTGAAAGACCTGTTTGAAGATATCTGCAAAAACGACCTGAGACAGAATACTTATCTAAAACACGGCTTGACTCCCATGGAGCTGGCAAGGCTATATGCGTTTGCACGGTGCAACCATACTGATGAGGTGCTGTTCTCCGACGTGAGAAATTATGTGTTAAGAGAAGATATTTACCGTGCGGTTCGGGATAAAGGCTGTGTTGCGCCAGAAGCCCTGCGCTTTTCGCGTAACTGGTCAAGAGGCAGAAAAAAGGAGCTTGACATCGAACTGCTGGAACAATATGATTTACCCGAAAATCTTTTCTACTGCTACAAGAAACTGAGCAATCTCTGGTCAGCTGCACCATGCCTTGCGAGAACAAACGCAATGGCAACGCTGCTGTATTACAAACAGCTTGACAGCGCGCTTTTTCATAAAATTGTTAAGGAATAACGAATTCTTATCCCGCCCCGCGAAGCTTCGCGGGGCGGTTTTTTGTAAAACGCCCTTTATTTGTCCATCAACTAATGATATAATAGATTCGGGTGATGATATGGACTTTTTAGATTTCAGCGCAAACAAGGGCTTCCGCCTGCTTTCGATGTATGAAAGGCTGAATAAAGGCGAGGAGCTGAACAAGCAGAATCTGGCGGACGAATTCGGCGTTTCGCTTAAAACGATTCAGCGCGATATTGATGATTTGCGCGCGTATATTGCCGAAACGCATTTCGATGAATATGAAACTGCTATCAAGTACAGCAAGTCGAGAGATTGCTATTATCTCGTACGAATGGAGCGTGAGTGGCTGACCAACAAGGAAGCGCTTGCACTCTGTAAAATCCTGCTTGAAAGCCGCGCTTTTAATAAGGACGAGCTCTCGAAATTGATTGCAAAACTCATAATGCAGATTGCGCCGCAGGACAGAACCACCGCGGATAGAATTATCAAAAGCGAATACTTCAATTATCTTCCTTTGCAGCACGGCAAGGATTTGCTGGATACAATATGGCAGCTTTCGGAGTGCATCGTCAATCAAAAGGTGATTGAGTTTAGCTACACCCGTCAGGACGGCAAGCGCAGTAAGCGCACCGTGAAGCCCGTTTCGATTATATTTAACGAGTTCTATTTCTATCTGATAACCTTCGGCTTTGAGGTGGATTACCCGATTATTTTCCGTATAGACCGTATGGAAAAAATCAAAGAAACGGGCGAAAGATTTGATATTCCGTACAGGGACAAGTTCAGCGACGGTGAATTCAGAAAGCGCGTGCTTTATATGTACGGCGGCGAGCTTAAACGCTTTAAGTTTGAGTACAGCGGCGTGCTTGAAGCGATGCTCGACAAGGTACCGACCGCAAAGGTAATAAGCGAAAAAAACGGCGTTTACACCATGACCGCCGAAGCCTTCGGAAAAGGTCTTGATATGTGGTTGGATAGTCAAGGAAAAAACATTATCTATAAGGAATATTTTTAATTAATTTTGATAATTGCCTAATTGCCATGTTTGAAGACAACATAACGCTGCAACAATAAGACAGTAAATACGACGTTATTAACAATCATCTTGATAATATGCCTTTGATATGGTATTATTAAATCATAATTAGGTACTTTTATATGAATCTTGAAGAAATAGTAAAAGATATAAATTTGATTTTATAACAGGAGGTTAATTATGAGCAATATTGAAATTTCGTTGGATGATGCTAAGGCGCTAATAAACGAAGTTGATTTAGCTGCAAAAAATCCAACGAGGACTATTGGTGATGTTGAAAACAAAGCAGTAAAAAAATATCTTATTAAGACAAAAGACGCTATATACAACAACAAGAACTCAAACATAATCATTTCTGGACTCGTAGGAGCTGCTAGTAGTGCTGCTTCTACTGCGGCAGGTTTATCAACAGTCACTACAACAGGACTTACGGTTGCAGGATTGTCAAGCGCCGCAGGAGGCGTAGCAGTTGGCACTGCAGGTGGAACGGCAGGTCTTGCTGGAGGTGCATTAGCAGGCTCAGCAGTAGTGCCAGTTGTGGGAACCATTATCGGTGCAGGAGTAGGATTAGTTATCGGAGGACTAGTCGGCAAATCGGTTAGCAAGAAAAAAACAAAGAAAACTAATTACCAAAAACACGTATTATATGAGGAAGTTATTGCAAAACAGAATAATATAATTGTTGATTTGCAAAAAGAGTTTGAAAAATATGAAAAAATGGAACATAAAAAAGATGAGATTATTAAAAGGCAAGAATATATTATTACTATTTTAAGCTCTAACAACGAATTAAAGAAGGTACTTAGTGAGGCTTAAGAATGAAAAAAGACTTACACTATAACAGTGAAGATGAAAAACTGTTGAAAGTTGCTAAACTCAACAGTGATTTAAGCGAAGATTTATTAAAAAAAGCGCGCGAATTGAACAATAAAGATGTAGATGATTCATTTGTAACACGGTTCGAGAATGCTTTGAATATTTCTGCAGAGGAGATTGAAAAGAACAGCAGTTATACGGCTCCGATGATGCCTAAGAAAGAAATGACTGAAAGGTCTTTTGATGAAATTGCAGAAGAAGCACTTTTAAGATATCCTGGAATAATTACGTTTGACGATTTATTATCTGACGAGGAAATAAATCGTGCAATGGCAAATCTCGATAGTATTAATAAAGAGTTTTCAAAAAAAACCAGCCTCAAAAAAGTGGACGTCATATTCTTGTTTACCGCTGTTGCGCTCCAGTGCTTAAGGCAATATCTTTTGGATCCATATATCAAAAAGTGCCGCAAGAATTCTGGACCAAAAGATGAAGGCAAGGGAAGAAAGGGCAACCCAGATCCAGGTTGGTACTATGCTGAAACTGATAAAATATTAGTAAATAAGGTTCCTTTTGATGCACAGCGTTATAACAAAAATGCAGATAGCAAAGTTGTATCAACTATTGACGGTTTCTTAAAAGGTGCAAAAGACCACAGATATGTTACACTCGGTCACGACCCCTTGCTTGGATGGGTTTTTGGAACAGCAAATATATTAACAAATACAATAACAAGATATGATTTACAAAGCGCCCATGTTAAATATAAAGCGGGAGTTGGTCCTGTAATTCATTCTTTGGCAGAAACTCCGCGTATTTTTACCTCAACAACCGACAGGGCGTTTCAATCTGGTCTTGATGGTAAAATTGCCGTAGGAAGCGCAGTTTTAAGAGAAGGTATTCATTTGAAATCCGATATGTTTACTTCTGACAGTCTTGCGATTCCTGGAGTATCAATGATTTCTCCGAAAATTGCAGAAGACCTTGCGTCATACGGTATTGATATGGCAAGCGTAGGAACTGAAATTGCACTTTCTTCATTGATAAACACTTTAATCTCTATGGTGCACAGACTTTTCTATGATGAATCTGTTGACGATAAAAAACTATATGAAGTCAGAACAAGAAAAGTTTTGTTATATTCTAATCTTATTGCCTCAAGCAGCAACATTGTTGTTACTGCAATTACAAAAAACGCAGAACTATTAGATGTTGGCGGACTTATCGTAACAATTATTAGGTTATTTAAAGATATACGCTTTATAACAAAAGTTAAGAAAGATTTTATTGAATCAAAGCTTGATATGCAATTCCAGGGAATAGTAGATGAAACAGAAAAACTATATGTTAAACAGCAGCATATTGAACTTTTCTAAAATTTGATAAAAGCAACATATGATACCCATATAATGTCCATCAGCTCTTGTACAATTAGTACAAGAGCTGATGGCTTTTTTGTTGTAGGTTCCTTTTTTACCTATAATTAAAAACGTTTAGCTTCAAAATAAATATGAGGTGTTATTATGGCGGAGACGTTTTTCAAATGTGTTGGTTATTTGACGGTGTTTTTGTATGCAGCTGCACTTGACAAATTTATGTTTAAGCAAATACTGGGCATTAATAAACTGCCGATAAGAATAGTATTGTTTGCTGTAAGCGCTCTTGCGGTTTGCGGAATTGTAAGATTTAAATTCGGTATTATCTGGATAGCATTTAATACCGTATTTCTTGCGGTGATGTCACAAGCGGTAAAACGCCGCGTTCAAAAACGCATGGAGCGCTATAATACCGAACAGGAGGACGAAAATGAATCAATACTATGATATAACCCCGCTTATTAATGAAATGCAACTCGAAAAGGGAAAGGTTTACTCTTTTATCGGCAGGGTCGCCATCGGCAAAACAAAGCTGATGACGGATATAACCGCATACCTTTTAAGCAATACCGATATGAAGGGTATTTTTTGCACCACTACGAACAGAGACAGTCTGTCCGATACTATCCTGCAGTTCAATAACGTCGAGATATTGCTGCACTGTAAAAAGATGAAATATATCTTTGAGGAGTATGCCTTTGATAGTGACACTATCTTTTATGACATCGCAGCGGAGGGGACGGATTTTTTGATAATCGACAGCGTGTACCCGTATGACAGTGAGAATATATCCACACCCCTGATATCTCGACTGAAAGAATTTGCCAAGGAACGAAACATAATTATCGTTTGTACCGCGCGCCAAAATGTAAAGTACGGTATAGATAATCCGCGCTCGGTGTTTATAAGAACCGCCGAAAAAAACGCCGGCACAAAGCAGCTGACCGAGCAGTCTGATTTTGTGGCGTTTATGGATATGGTTCCGTATTATAACCCGGATTATCCCGGCGTATATAACGATGACGACAGCGTGGATTTCATTATCACAAAGGGCAAAAACGGGCAAAAAACGATTAAGATTGAGCATTTAAGGAAACCCGACCGCACCCCTGACAAGTTTTTTGAAAGCATAGTTCCCAATAATCACATGTCCTAAAAAACACTCTATGCGGCGAAAATGTCGCATAGGGTATTGTATTGTTAGCGTATAGGATGTATAATGAGCTCAAAGAAAAAGGAGGAGAAACTTATGTATAGTATCCAGCCCAAAAAAGTGATAATCCTTAATATCCTTGGTATTCTTAACAAATACACCGACGCGGAGCATACCCTATCGCAGAAAGAGATTCAGCAAAAGCTTGAATCGGAGTATTCGATGAAGGTCGAGCGTAAGGCGATTAAGCGTAACCTTATGGATTTAATTGATTTCGGATGCCAGATTGAGTATAACGAAACTCCGCGAACAAAGCTTAATCCTCAGACGGGTGAGTATGAAGAAAATAACATTTTGTCCGATTTTTACATCGAACACGATTTTGACAACTCGGAGCTTCGCCTTTTGATTGACTCTATCGTTTTTTCAAGCCATATTCCGCAGGGCGACAAAATGCGCCTTATCGAAAAGCTTGAGAGGCTTTCAAACGTGTACTTCAGAACGAGTATGAAGCACGTTGCTACTGCTCAGAGCAAAGGTGACGCAACGAATGCGCTGTTCTTCACGATTGAGGTACTTAACGAAGCTATCAGCAACGGCAAGCAGGTTAAATTCCATTACGATGAATACGGTACTGACAAAAAGCTCCACCATCGCAAAAACGCCGAGGGCAAAGTAAGAGAGTACGTTATTAATCCGTATCAGATTGCCGCAACGAACGGAAGATATTACCTCGTTTGCAATTACGACAAATATGACGAAATCGCGAACTACCGTCTTGACAGGATTTCGGATATTGAGATTCTTGAAACTGACGCAAAACCGATAACCGACCTTCCTGGAATCGGCAAGAGATTTGACCTTTCAAAGTATATGAACGAGCATATTTATATGTTTGCCGATGAAACGGTAAGGGCAAAATTCATCGCTACAAAGGGCATTCTGAACGATGTTATGGACTTTTTCGGCAAAGAAGCAAAATTCAGCGACATAACGGACGATACGTTTACTGTAACCGTTTACATTTCCGAGCTGGATATGGAGCTTTTTGCAATGCAGTTTGCAACAGAAGTAACCGTTATTGAGCCCGCATCGCTCGCAGAAAAGTGCAAAAACAACATCATCAAAGCGGCAGAAAGGTATAAGAATTATGTATCTGAGTAAATCAAAATATACGCGTGGATTACAATGCCCGAAAATGCTGTGGATGGACGAGTATATGCCCGAAAAAGCGTTAAAGTATTCGTTGAGGATTTAGCAAGACTGTGATATAATATAGCAAACGGTATTTACAGAGGTAACGGTAATGGATACGTTAGTTAAAAAAGGACTGAATTCCAACCAGATAAAAATGATTGCCATTGTTGCAATGACAATCGACCACGTGACGTGGCTTTTATTTCCTGGATGTCAGAAAATCTGGTGGGTGATGCTGCTTCACGCAATAGGCAGACTGACCGCACCTATTATGTGGTTTTTTATTGCAGAAGGCTTCCATTATACCCGAAACGTAAAAAAGTATATGTCAAGGCTGTTTATCTTTGCTGTGATATCGCATTTTGCATATAACTTTGCTGGCGGAATATCATTTATACCAAACGGCTTTTTCAATATGACAAGCGTAATGTGGTCGCTTGCGTGGTCCGTAGTTTTAATGGTGATTTTTACGTCAAAAAGCTTGCCTCAATGGGCAAAAATCGCTTTGATTGCCTTAATCTGCTTTGTCACGTTCCCATCAGATTGGTCAACGGTTGCGGCTATGTGTCCTGTGTACTTGTATCTGCACCGCGGCGACTTTAAAAAGCAATCAATTACTATGCTAATATGGACTGCAATATACGCCGCAGTATACTTCTTCTTTATTGATAAAGCATACGGTCTTTTACAGATGTGTACCCTTTTGTCCTTGCCGATTTTAAAACAATACAACGGCGAAAGAGGAGAATGGAAAGGAATGAAGTGGTTCTTCTATATCTATTATCCCGCTCATTTATTTGTTGTCGGCATTATAAGGGTACTGATTGGAAACACGAGCATTTTTCCGTAAAAAAGTGAAACGTACGGCGTTGTGATTAAGTATAAATAATACGGGTAAGCGCATATGAGAAATGACGTAGAAGTAATAAGGAGCAAACGCAAAACGCTCGGACTTGAGATTAAGCCCGACGGCAGAGTTATTGCGCGCGCTCCTATGCGGATGAAGCAAAGCGAAATAGACAAGTTTATCGATGAAAAATCAGCGTGGATTGAAAAGCATCTTCAAAAGCTCAGCGAAGCGCAGGCGCGCCAGCAGAGCGCAGAAAAGCTGACGGACGCCGATATTCATTTGCTTGCAGATAAGGCTTTGCAGTATATTCCGCAGCGCGTTGAATACTACGCCAAAATAATCGGCGTTGATTACGGGCGCATCACTATACGAAATCAGAAAACAAAGTGGGGGAGCTGCAGCGCAAAGGGCAACCTGAATTTTAATTGCCTGCTTATGCTGACTTCGCCAGAGGTGATTGACAGCGTCGTCGTTCACGAGCTTTGTCACCGAAAAGAGATGAATCATTCAAAGCGTTTTTACGCAGAGGTGCTGAAAGCGTATCCCGAATACCACAAATGGAATAAGTGGCTGAAGGAAAACGGTAACGCGATTATGGCAAGAAGCTACAGATAGGCAATAATACTAAAACGGCAGCGGACCTCCGCTGTCTTTGCTTTTATTTGGTGCTAAAAAAGAAGCTTTAAATACTGTTTGTCTTGACTACCGTATATAAATAATTTATAGTATAATTAAGGTAAACTATTATTTTTTAAGATTTGGGGAGTAGATTGGAAATGAAATTGCAGTGTAAAAAAGCATTGGCGTTAATTCTTTCGATAATAATGGCGTTACCCATAATTATGGCAACGCCTTTTTCTGCTGACGCTTCCATTCAGTGGACGGCTGTTGCTTCCTCTGATTTTTCAAGCGTTAACAGCATCAGCAGTAATACTGATTTTACGCCGTCAACGTATAACGGCAAGGGTAATGCAATAACGTGGCAGGTCAACGAATGGACAAACAGCCCTTCTGTAACTGACGATTCTGTCTACCTTCCCGACGGCTATATGTTCATTTCGGGATACAGCGGCGGTGCAGTTCCGATATCAGGAAAGTCAAAATGGAAGCTCGATTTCGGCTTCAGGTTCAAAACGGGAGATAGCGGCGACGACGCGTACTATAACAGCGATGATTATTCGTTTCTTAAGATGTACGTTTACACAAGCAATCTTACTAACCCTTCATACAAAAACGACGCATACTGTTATTTTGCCCAAAACGCTAACGGACTCGGTTACTCCTGGGTGGACGACGGTCACAATTCAGGGGCTCAGTCGCAGGCAACGTCAATAACTGCTAATAACGGAAACCTTTCGGTCGGTGTCGACTATCACTACGTAGCGGAGTTTACGGGAGATTTTTTCAGCGCGTATATTACCGACGAAAGCGGCAGGGTAGTTCAGGTTGTCGCTCAGACTGATGACGAAACCTTTATTTCGAGGCTTAACAATATCAATTCTGAAACCATATCCGCGTTTAAAATCGGCGACGACGATAATTATTATTACTTCAAGGGGCTTGAATACAGAAATATTACCTTCTATTCGGGCGAGGAGCCGCCTGTTTCTACTGCGTGGACTCCGATAGCTTCCTCAGACTTCACATCATATAAAGCTGCAGTTACAAACGGTAGCTTGGGCGAGGCGGATGCTTATAATAATCAAGGAAGAAAAATGAGCTGGTCAACGGGCGTTTATACTCAAAACGGAAACGCTACTCTTTCTGATGACGGAGCGCTGTATATCCCCGACGGTTATCTTTATCTTTCTGGCTATTTGGGCGGCTCTGTACCGATAACTGGAAAATCAAAATGGAAGCTTGATTTCGGCTTCAGATTTAAAAATAATGACAGTAATAACATTTTATATTATACAGGCGATAATTATTCCTTCCTGAAAATGTACGTCTACACAGACAGCCTTTCAAATCCTGCTCATAAGAATGCGGAATGCTGCTATTTTTCACAAAACGCTAACGGCGTTTGCTATTCATGGGAGGACGATGGACATAACGCGGGAACAAAATCACGAAATACCTCAATATCAGTCAGTAACTCAAATCTGTCTGTCGGCGTAAATTATCACTACGTTGCCGAGTTTACTGGAGAAAGCTTTAAGGCGTATATTACGGACGACAACGGAAACGTTGTTGTGAATATTGCCGAAACGAGCGAGGAAACGTTTATTTCCCGTCTTAAAAAGGTATCAAAAGAAACAATTGCAAGTATAAAAATCGGCGACGATGATAACAAAAACTTTTATAAAGGACTTGAATACAGAAACATAACCTTCTATTCAGGAAATGAAAACGCCGTTCATTTTGATATGAGCAGACGCGAAACGCTTTATAAGGGCTCGACGGGCTTTCTTTACGGCGAGGCTGAAATAAACGTTCCGTCTATTGACTTGCTCTACGGACTTAAGCCTGACACGATGGTGCAAAAAGCATACGGCGGAAAGCAGCACCCTACGGGAGATGCAATCAGAACAGGCTCTGCGCTTCTTGCTTCGGGCGTGAGGGATATGCAGATTTATCTTCAGGATTACTATCTTGAATGGCCGTACGACGCGCCCTATACGAACGGCGAAATTGACCTTGATTCATATCAGAAAACGGTTGAAGACATACTTTACGCTATGATTTGTGACGAGGCTCAGCAGGGCGACGAGGGCGCTTTTTTGGGAAGCGACGGAAAATATTATGTGCTAAACGGTAACGGCAATAACTATAGCTACGTGCTGTTTAACGAGCCTGACCAGATTTGGTATGGCGGAAATCTTGAAGGACTCGAAAGAGCGTGGAAAAAGATATACGACGCCGTTCATACAATAGACCCGAACGCCCGTTGTGCTGGACCGAATTATTCTGGCTTTAACGAGGAGCATTATAATTCGTTTATGCAGTATTGCTATGATAACGACTGTCTTCCCGAGGTGATTTCGTGGCATGAGCTCGGCGACAGCTCGATGACCGATTATTATACGCATTACGACGCTGTTAAAAGTATGCAAAAAACGTATTATACTGACGCGTACGCCGCAAAAACGGGCAGAAGCTATCAGCCCGAGCTTCTTGTAAACGAATACGCAAGACATTATGACATCGGCGCTCCAGGCGGGCTTGTAAAGTGGCTTGCTATGTTCGAGGATAAGGATATGAGCGGATGTATGGCGTATTGGGCTATGGCAAACACCTTGAACGAAATGGCAGCCGACCAGAATTCACCTTCATCAACCTGGTGGGTTTATCACTGGTACGCGCAGATGACTGGCGAACAATGTCCGCTTGTTTCGCCGAGCTTTGAAAAAACGCGTTTTTACGGCTTGACCTCATATGACGAGGATATAAATACGGCATACGTTCTTTTCGGTGGCGGAGAAAATGAAGTTGACAGGGAAACTGTTTACCTTGATAATCTCAACTTTACAAATCTAAAAAATAATAACGGCGTAGTTAACGTAAAGCTCTATGCAGTCAGCTTCTCGGGCCAGCTCGGCGCAAACTATAAGCCCGAGGTGATTTTTGACAGAGCGATGAGCACAGACAGCAATTCGCTTTCTGTTTCGGTTCAGAATACTGACGAAATGCAGGCGTATTTTGCCGTTGTAACAAAGCCTGCTGACGGCGTTACGGCAAGCGAAACGCAGAACCTTAAATATCCCGTTTTGAGCTATGAAGCAGAAGAAGCGGAGCTTCTCGGCGGCGCAACTGCATATCCTAAGGTCGGTTGGGCAACCTTTGCGACAAGCGGAAGAGCCGACGTCGGTAGCATTAACAATAACGGCGACGGCGTTCGCTTTACTGTCAACGTTCCGAAGGACGGTTATTACAAGGCGTCGCTTTTCTATTCAATTCAGGCGCCTTATGTTAATCCGCAGACGCTTGTACCCGATGCAAACGGTCAAAACAGGGGAATCGGCAAGGCTCTGCCGTATGGAGTATGGCTCGATTCTGACAGGCTCGATGATATCGTTCTTGAATCAACGGTTACCTGGGCGTACAAAAATCACAACGATTTACAGCTTTACCTGACGGCAGGTCAGCATGAGTTAACCTATAAGCAGATTAACGGAAACGACGGCGACAAAGGCAATTTACAGCTCGTGGCGGCACTTGATAAGCTCGATATTGCCGCGCTTACGGGTAGTGAAAACGATTTTGAAATCTGCCTTGACGAAATGAAGAATTTCAAGGACAGAGGCGTATACAGAATAACTGCAGTCGCTCCCGCAGAGGGCTACTACACAATCAGCGCAAACGGTAGCGTTACGCTAAAAAAACAATGCATTGATTATGCCCCTGACGCAAAATCGTTTTCAACGTGCAGCGTTTATGACGTTCCTGTCGGCAGTACGGTTTATCTTGCAAAGGGCGCAAACACGCTCGTCGTTGAGGGAGAAGCTTCAACGCTCAGCTTTGCTTATCAAAGTGAATTAACAATGCAATATTCAACTGTTATTAACAGCTCAGATATAACGCTTCACGGCGAAAGCCCGTATCTGAAAGAAAGCGCATACGCTCAAAGCGGATACGTTATCAGCGAGCTTGGCATCGGTCAGAGTCACGACGAATACGAACGGGCTGAGTACAATTATTCAACCTTCAGCATTGACGCACCGAGTAGCGGAGTATATAACCTTGCAATCCGTTATTCAAACGACGAGCCAGCGCCGATTATGCAGAAAGCCGACGGGTCGACGTATATCCATCCATATAATATTGACCTCGTTGAGCGCTACGCACAAATCAGCGTTAACGGCGGCGAGCCTGAAACGGTTTATTTCAAAAATACTCTTAGCTGGGACACCTTCAGAACGGTTAACGTCCAGCTTGAACTCACACAGGGAGTTAATACTGTAAAGATTTATAACGATAATTCATATCAGTTCAGTAATCTTGTTAACTCAACTGCTCCAGAAATCGACACGGTAACCGTTTCAAAGCTAAGCTCAGACGGCGACAAAGCCGAATTTATCGAGGGCGCGCCGAGCGTTCAGCACGATTATTCAGTCGTCGTATATGAAAACACCTGCACCGAGCAAGGCTACACAGAGCATACCTGTTCAATATGCGGCAAATCCTTTACGGATAATTACGTTGCGGCAACGGGTCACAATTATGAGGCTGTAGTATTTTCGCCAACCTGCACGGAGCAAGGCTATACAGCGTATATCTGCGCTAATTGCGGAGATATTAGCTACAAGGAGGCGTTCGTTCCAGCAACAGGTCATACGTATTCGTCACAGATTATATCGCCAACCTGTACCGTTCAGGGCTATACTGAGTATAAGTGTGAAAACTGTGACAGCAGCTACAGGGAAGCGTATACTTTGCCTTTGGGACACAGCTATGAATTGTCCGATTTTAACAAGGGCGTTGCAGTATTCTCCTGTGTCCGCTGTGAGGAAAAGTATAACGAGCATTTTGAAGATTATCTTAATAAAACAGATTATGCGCCGTTTGACGTAAATAATGACGGTATAATAAACGGAAAGGATTATGCATATCTGAAACAGGATTTCACTGACAAAGAATAGAATCGGTATTCTTTTGCACAAAAAAACAAGCTGATTGTTTTAATCAGCTTGTTATATTTATGTATTTACGGCTTTTTACTGCCGCATTTTTCACAGAAATTTCCCGTGTTCATACTGCCGCAGCTGCATCTCCACAAGGATGGCTTGTCGCTGTTTTTCTGCAAAAAAATGTTTGTGCTTTCCTGCGGCTGACTATTTAACGGTGCGCCTGGTGCGCCGAAGGCAGAAGCGTTTGCAAATGCGAAAGCGCCAATACCTCCGCCGTTTTGATTGTTTGCCGCGGCATTCATCGCGTCTGCCTGAGCGGCGACGAGAGTAGCCGCCGCCATATCGGGCTGTGTGAGCATCTTTGCGCGCTCTGCGTTCTGGAATACCTCTTTATCCTCCTGTGCAAGTGAGATACCGTCAAGCGCGATGGATACTACGGAAAAGCCGCGCAGGCTTTCCCATTTTTCGTCCATACAGGATGTCAGCTCTGAGCATAAGTCGTCAACATATTGAGGCAGCTTGGACGGCTCAATTCCGCCGCCGCAGAATTTGTCAAGCGCCGTTACAGCCGCGCTTCGCAGCTCTGCCTGAAGCTGAGGCTTTATGCTGTCGTACGTAACCGTACCGATGCTGTTGCCGCAAATTCTTTTGTAGAAAACTTCAGGGT
>JAFWKC010000123.1 GCA_017514345.1 Eubacterium sp. | reverse complement strand
GTAATTTTTCTTCTCCGCCTATCAGCTCCAAATGAAAAAGGATACCTTGTGAGGTATCCCTTTTTATTTTGCTTTGACATATATCTTGTTCTTTTCGTTTGACCAGATGAGGATTTTTCCGCTCGGGATTTTTGCCCATAGATTGCCCGACGAAAGCAGCTTCGTTTCCTTAATAGTAACAGGTGTTCCCTTTTTCAGATAAGCAGGCGCGTCGGGGTCGGTTGAAGTGGCGTGGCGCTTGCCGTCAGTTGTCAGCGACTTAACCGGCTTCATTTCTGTATTTGTGCCGTAGCCGCTGTACACTCCCCTTTTCGCAGTAAGAACGTATGAGCCGCTTTTTATTTTCGGCGGCGTGACGATATTCTTTTGATTTTTCGGGCGAAGAAAGCCTGCAATACCGCTTAGCTTGTGCTTTACGATATGCATTTTCTTTACGCCGTAGTTCTGGTCGTAGGTGTAAATATATTCATTATTATATTTACCCGTCGCAATTGCTATATGACCGTATTTTGAAGTGCCGTTATACTTTTTTCCCCACACGACAAGGTCGCCCCTCTGCGGCTTGACGCCCTTCTTATACGGTATACGGTCAAAATACCTTTTCAGATAAGTGTCCTCATAGTCGTCGTAATAGGCATTTGCGTTGCCTATACTCTGGGGGTGTACTCCTATCACCTTGTCAATATACAGCTTTGCCAAATCGACGCACTGAACGCCGCTGACGCCGTCGTAATCCGTGGATTTATCAAGATATCTGTCAACAAATTCGCTAAGCTTCAAGCGTATCACCCTTTTCTAAATTCATAGCTGCTGCAAGTCCTGCCGCTACCGACGATATGAGAAGTCCCAAAATAACGGTTTTTACCGTGTCCTTATCGCCCGTAAGGTCTGACGCGGCAAGGTTTACAAGCATATACGACAGCGCCGACTGCAAAAAAGTTCTAAGCGCGCGTATTAAAGTGTTTTTTGTGATTTTCATCGTTTGAACATCTCTCTTTCCACTTCCTCAAGCCTGTGATTAATACCCTTAATCCTCTCCTCTATTATAGGTATTCTCTCGGCGAAGCTGTTGTGCGTGTCCACCTTTTCTTCAAGCTGCTTAATTCTGTATGCAGTAAGCCGCGAGGACGTAATAATTCCGCCGAACGTTCCCGAAAGCGTGCCAACAAGAGCGAGGAGAGCAACTAATATTTCATTATTCAATATTAACTCAGATTAACCTCCTTAAATTATTCAGGCACAGCCTTTACCTTAGAGAACTTTTAAGCATTGTCAAACGGCAGTACATAAATATGTATTTTGATATAATCATTATGCAGTAATTACAGTATCAAGTATCACAAAATTATTGTATATTCTTTCATAATTTTGTATATTTATAACATTTTGAATTAAATGTATTGACAGCGAAAACGTTTTGCGTATAATATAATTAAAATAAATTCGAGGTAATGTATACAAATGACAAAAATATTCATTGACGGCTCGCAGGGAACGACGGGGCTGAAGATATATGAAAGGTTTGAAAACAGGAGCGATATTGAGCTTCTTACAATAGATAATGACAAGCGTAAGGACGCGCGTGAAAGAGCGAAGCTTATTAACGCGTCTGATATAACCTTTTTGTGCTTGCCCGACGCGGCAAGCATAGAAGCAGTATCGCTTGTAGAAAACGACAATGTAAAAATTCTTGACACGTCTACGGCGCACAGAACGAATGGCGACTGGGCGTACGGCTTTCCAGAGCTTGACAAATGCTTTCGGGATAAGATTAAGACCTGCAACAGAATTGCCGTTCCAGGCTGCTACGCAAGCGGATTTAATTCTATTGTTTACCCTCTTGTAAAGCACGGTATAATAGCGCCTGACTATCCCCTGACCTGCTATGCAGTAAGCGGCTACACGGGCGCAGGCAAAAAGGGTATTGCGCAGTATGAGGACGAAAACAGAAGCAGCGAGCTTGACTCACCAAGACAGTACGCTCTTACTCAGCAGCACAAGCACCTTAAGGAAATGCAGGCAGTAAGCGTACTGTCAAGAACTCCGTTTTTCGCTCCCCACATCTGCGATTATCCGCGCGGTATGGTGGTTTCAATTCCTCTTTTTGCAGATATGCTGAATAAAAAAATGAGCAAAGCCGACATTCAGAAGCTGTTTGCCGAGCATTACGACGGCGAGGATTTCGTAAAGGTACGCGACCTCGGTTACAGCGAAAATATGATAGGCGCAAATAATTTTGCTCAGCGCGACGATATGGAAATCGAAATTAACGGCAACGATGAGCGTATACTCATCACCTCGCGCTTTGACAATCTCGGCAAGGGCGCAAGCGGCGCTGCAATTCAATGTATGAATATTGCGCTCGGTCTTGACGAAAAAACAGGATTAAGCTTAGGAGAATAGATTATGATAAAAAATGTTGAAGGCGGTATCTGCGCCGCTAAGGGCTTTAAGGCGAGCGGGCTGTATTGCGGAATAAAAAAGCCTGCAAACGACAGCCCTGATATTAAGCACAAGAATGATATATGTCTTTTCACATCTGATAAAGAATGCAGCACGGCTGCCGTTTACACGCAAAACAAGGTTAAGGGCGCTCCCCTGCTTGTTACAAAAGCCAACCTTGAAAAGACAGGCGGAAAGTCAGTTGCTGTAATTGCGAATTCAAAGAACGCAAACACCTGCAACGCAGACGGCGTGGAAAAGGCAGAAAAGATGTGCGAATTAGTCGCGGAAGAAATGAACATTCAAAAGGAAATGGTGCTCGTCGCTTCAACGGGCGTTATCGGACAGATACTTCCTATTGAGCCGATTGAAAGCGCCGTTCCGTCACTCGTCAGGGAGCTTGATTATAACAAAAACCTCGAGGCTGCAACGGCAATAATGACAACCGACACGGTAAAAAAGGAAGCTGCCGTTCAGTTTGAAATTAACGGCGTTACCTGCACCGTAGGCGGTATGGCTAAGGGCTCGGGTATGATACATCCAAATATGGCAACGACGCTGAACTTCATCACCTCTGACTGCGCTATTTCATCCGAGCTTCTGCAAAAGGCGCTCAGTGATATAGTCAAAATCACCTACAACTGTCTTTCGATTGACGGCGACACCTCGACAAATGATATGGTGCTTGTAATGGCAAACGGTCTTGCAGGCAACGAGGAAATCACAAGCGAGGGTGCTGAATACGAAAGCTTCAAGAAAGCGCTTTTTGAAGTTATGGCAACGCTGACAAAAATGCTCGCTAAGGACGGCGAGGGCGCAACAAAGCTGATTGAGTGCAGATGCTACGGCGTTTCTGACGTTGATAAGGGAATTACAATCGCAAAAAGCGTTGTATGCTCAAATCTTTTCAAATGCGCGATATTCGGCGAGGACGCTAACTGGGGCCGCGTGCTTTGCGCTATTGGTTACGCGAACGCGGAATTTGACATCAACAAGGTAGACGTTGAGCTTATGAGCGAATACGGCTGCATAAAGGTTTGCGAAAACGGCGCAGGCGTCGAATTTTCCGAGGACGAAGCGGCTGAGATTCTCAAAAGCGACGAAATAATAGTTAACGTATATCTTAATGAGGGCGATTGCAGCGCTACTGCGTGGGGCTGCGATTTGACGTACGATTACGTAAAGATAAACGGAGATTACAGAACATAAATAATTGCGGCAATGAAAGCAATTTTCAGGAGGCACTATGAATATAGATAATAAACAAAAGGCGGAAATACTTGCGCAGGCGCTACCGAACATACAGATGTATCGCGGCAAGACAATTGTCGTAAAGTACGGCGGAAACGCTATGATTAACGAGGAGCTTAAGGAAGCTGTAATGCGCGACCTTGTGCTTCTTACAACAATAGGAATTAAGGTCGTGCTCGTTCACGGCGGCGGTCCCGAGATTAACAAGACGCTTGACAAAATGAATATTGAGAGCAAATTCGAGGACGGACTAAGGGTTACCGACAAGGACACCGTTGACGTCGTGCAGATGGTGCTTGCAGGCAAGGTTAACAAGGACTTGGTATGCAAAATCGGAAATCTCGGCGGTCACGCGCTCGGCCTTTCTGGTATGGACGCTAATATGATTAAGTGCAAGCCGCTTGACGATACTCACGGCTACGTCGGCGAAATAGTCGAAACGGATATGGAAGCCGTTAATGAAATACTTGATAACGGCTGGATTCCAGTTCTGTCGACTATCGGATATGACGAAAACGGCAACTGCTACAACATCAACGCCGATACGGTTGCAGCGGCTGTAGCAGGCGCTCTCAAGGCAGAGGCGCTTATATCTATGACGGACACAATCGGTCTTTGCAGGGATAAGGACGACCCCGATACGCTTATTCACAGGGTTTACGTATCCGACACGCCCGCGCTTATTGCCGACGGAATTATCAGCGGCGGTATGATACCAAAAATCGACGGTATGACTCAGGCGCTCCGTCAGGGCTGTAAGAAAGCGTTTATCATTGACGGACGCGTTCCCCACTCAATACTTATGGAAATGCTGACCGATGAAGGTATGGGAACAATGTTCAGAATTACAAAATAATTCTAAACATTGTTCAGTGTCCGGTTTCCAGATACCATTATCCAGTAATAGGAGTTAATTATGAATACAAAAGAGCTTGATAACGAATACGTCGCTCACGCGTACGGACGGTTTGACGTTTGCCTTAACAGAGGCAAGGGCGCCGTGCTGTACGACGAGGACGGAAAAAAATACATAGATTTCGGCTCGGGTATCGGCGTTAATGCGTTCGGTGTCTGCGACGATGAATGGAAAAAGGCTGTAACTGCTCAGCTTGACCTTGTTCAGCACACAAGTAATTTGTATTACACGCGCCCGTGCGCCGAGCTTGCTGAGCTGCTCTGCAAAAAAACGGGAATGAAAAAGGTTTTCTTTTCAAACTCAGGTGCGGAGGCTAACGAGGGCGCAATAAAATTTGCGCGCAAGTACAGCTTTGACAAATACGGCGAGGGCAGAAAGACGATAATCACGCTGTGCGACTCGTTCCACGGACGGACGATAACGACTCTTGCGGCTACGGGACAGGACGAATTTCACACGATTTTCGGTCCGTTTACCGAAGGCTTCAAGCACTGCCCTGCTAACGACACGGAAGCTATAAAAAAGATGGCAACAGGCGACGTTTGCGCTATTATGTTTGAGTGTATTCAGGGCGAGGGCGGCGTTAACTGCCTGTCGCGCGAGTTCATAACGACCATCGCCGACATAGCAAAGGAAAAGGACATACTCGTTATTTGCGACGAGGTTCAGACTGGCAACGGAAGAACGGGCAAATACTTTGCTTACGAGCATTTTGGTATCACGCCTGACATCGTTACTACTGCAAAGGGACTCGGCGGCGGTCTGCCGATAGGCGCAGTGCTCTTCGGCGAAAAGGTTGCCGACTGCGTTACGCCGTCAAGCCACGGTTCGACCTTCGGCGGAAATCCGATTGCATCGGCAGGCGCGGTAAGCATAGTCAGAAGGATTGACGACAGGCTGCTGAACGAGGTAAACGAAAAGAGCAAATACATAATTGACGAGCTGTTTAAGCTTGACGCTGTTAAGGGCGTTTCGGGCTACGGACTTATGCTCGGCATAGAAACTGACAAAAATGCGGCTGAAATAGCAAAGGAATGCCTGAAAAACGGACTTCTTGTGCTGACGGCACATCACAACAGGGTGCGCCTTCTTCCGCCGCTTACAATAACATATGATGAAATAGACGAAGGCTTAAATATTCTCAGGGAGGCATTCAAAAATGAAGCACTTACTTAAATTACAGGACTTACAGAAAAAGGAAATACTTGAAATACTCAATCTTGCCGACCAGCTCAAGTATGAAACTCACAACGGCATTGAGCATCATTACCTTAAGGGCAAAACGCTCGGTATGATTTTTCAGAAAAGCTCAACAAGAACGCGCGTAAGCTTTGAAACTGGAATGTATCAGCTCGGCGGTCAGGCGCTTTTTCTGAGCAACCGAGATTTGCAAATCGGCAGAGGCGAGCCTGTTGAGGACACGGCAAGAGTGCTTTCGCGCTACCTTGACGGTATTATGATACGCACCTTTGAGCAAAAGGAGGTCGAGGATTTAGCTAAATACGGCTCAATCCCGATTATTAACGGACTTACAGACTACTGTCATCCGTGTCAGGTGCTTGCCGACCTTATGACAATCCGCGAATACAAAAAGAGCTTTGACGGACTGAAGCTCTGCTTCATCGGCGACGGAAACAATATGGCAAACAGCCTTATTGCAGGCTGTATCACAATGGGTATTGAGTGCGCTATCGCCTGCCCCGAGGGTTACGAGCCTGACGCTGAGCTTATGAAGTGGGCTGAGGCAAACGGCAAATTTACCTGCTCAAGCGATATAATGAAGTGTGCAAGCGGCGCTGACGTGCTTTACACTGACGTATGGGCATCAATGGGTCAGGAGGAAGAAAAAGCAGAGCGCGAAAAGATTTTCAAGGACTTCCAGATTAACGACGACGTTATGGCAGTCGCAAACGAAAACGCTATGGTGCTGCACTGTCTGCCTGCTCACCGCGAGGAGGAAATCACAGCTAAGGTATTTGAGGAGCACGCTGACGAAATCTTCAACGAAGCAGAAAACAGACTTCACGCACAGAAGGCTGTACTTGTAAAATTACTCGCGTAATTTACAGTAAGCAGTTTATTGGCGGGCGACGCCCGCACCCTATTTCTAAATCATTGGTGAAATTATGACAAAAGAAGTTTACATATGCCTTGAAAACGGCGAGGTCTTTAAGGGCAAGCGCTTCGGCGCCGACGGCGACGTACTCGGCGAGCTTGTATTCACTACCGGTATGGGCGGCTACATTGAAACGCTGACTGACCCGAGCTATTACGGTCAGATTGTTATGCAGACCTTCCCGCTTATTGGCAACTACGGCTTTATTGAAGCTGACAAGGAAAGCGAAAAGAGCTTTGTTTCAGCTTACATCGTTCGTGAAAAGTGCGATGAACCGAGTAATTTCAGGTGTGACAAAACACTTGAGGAATATATGAAGGAAAACGGCATTATCGGCGTTTACGGCGTTGACACGCGCGAAATTACAAAGATAATCCGCGAGGCAGGTGTTATGAACGCGCTGATTACCTCGGACACAAGAAATATCGACAGCGAAAAATTAGCCGCGTACAGAGTTACTGACGCGGTTAAAAGTGTTTCAAGGACGCGCGCTGAGCTGCTTCCGAGTGAGGAGCACAAATACAATGTTGTGCTACTTGACTTTGGCGCAAAATCAAACATTGCGCGTGAGCTCGGCAAGCGCGGCTGTAACGTTGCAGTTATGCCGTACGATACGAAGGCTGAGGATATTCTAAAGCTCGGCGTTGACGGCGTTATGCTCTCTAACGGCCCAGGCGACCCTGCAGAAAACACAGAGATTATTGAGGAAATCAAAAAGCTTATCGGTCAAATCCCGATTTTCGGTATCTGTCTTGGTCATCAGCTTCTTGCTCTTGCTATGGGCGGCGAAACGACTAAGCTAAAATACGGTCACAGAGGTGTAAATCAGCCCGTCAAAAATCTTGAAACGGGCAGGACGTACATTTCCTCACAGAACCACGGCTACGCTGTTGTGAACGAAAGCATTGAAAACGCGGGAGGAATAATCTCATACGTTAACGCTAACGACGGCACTTGCGAGGGCGTTGATTATCCCGACAAAAAGGCGTTTTCGGTGCAGTTCCACCCCGAAGCCTGCTCAGGTCCTCACGACACAAGATTTATATTTGACAAATTCATTGATATGATGGGAGGTAGTTACAATGCCTCTTAATAAAGACATAAAAAAGGTGCTTGTAATCGGCTCAGGACCTATCGTAATAGGTCAGGCTGCTGAGTTTGACTACGCAGGAGCTCAGGCTTGCCGCGTGCTCAAGGACGAGGGCATAGAGGTTGTTCTTGTAAACTCAAACCCTGCAACAATTATGACCGATAAGGCGCTTGCAGACCACATTTACCTTGAGCCGCTGACAGAAAAAACAGTTAAGCGCATTATCGAAAAGGAGCGTCCCGACTCTATTCTTTGCGGTCTTGGCGGACAGACGGGACTGACTATCGGTATGCAGCTTGCAAAGGACGGCTATCTTGACAAGATGGGCGTAAGGCTTCTCGGAACGAATGCCGAAGCCATTGACAAGGCTGAGGACAGACAGATGTTCCGCGACACGATGGTTAAGCTTAATCAGCCCGTCGTACCGAGTGAAATCGCAAACGACCTTGAAAACGCAAAGCGTATTGCAAACGAAATCGGTTATCCCGTAATTATTCGTCCTGCTTTTACGCTCGGCGGCGCAGGCGGCGGCGTTGCGAATAACGAAAAAGAGCTCGGCATTATTGCAAAAAACGGCTTAATGCTTTCCCCTATTACTCAGGTACTTGTTGAAAAATACATTGCAGGCTGGAAGGAAATTGAATTTGAGGTTATGCGTGACAGCATCGGAAATGTTATTGCCGTTTGCTCGATGGAAAACTTTGACCCTGTCGGCGTTCATACGGGCGACAGTATTGTTATTGCGCCTGCCGTTACGCTGTCTGACAAGGAATATCAGATGCTTCGCTCAGCTTCGCTTGACATCATTACCGAGCTTGGCATTGAGGGCGGCTGCAACTGTCAGTTTGCGCTCAACCCCGAAAGCTTTGAATACAGCGTTATTGAGG
>JAFWKC010000008.1 GCA_017514345.1 Eubacterium sp. | reverse complement strand
TCGTTTAGCTCAGTTGCATAGATTTCAAAAGGTAAACCTGCCATCATTGATATAATCATAATCAAAGATAACATCACTGATACTAATTTCTTCATTTTTTCTCTCCTTCATAATCAGTTATTATTCTTATTATATCATAGCATTCCACTAATATCAACACAATAACACATGTTGTCTATTATGTTTTTATGTCAACAATATAGTTTACATACACACTCTATATGAGGTGTTCGTGGGAACATATCAACTGGCGTGATTTCGGCTGCGGTGTAGCCTTTTTTGCTGAGTATTTCCAAATCGCGTGCGAGCGTTGCGCTGTCGCACGAAACGTAAACAATGCGCTTCGGCGCTATACTGCACACCGTGTCGAGCAGGTCGGGTGAACAGCCCTTGCGGGGAGGGTCGAGGATAACGACGTCGGCCTTTACGCCGCGTTTTCTGAGCACCTCTGCGCCGTAATTCGCGTCGCCGCAAATGAATTCGGCGTTCGTAATACCGTTAATTTCTGCGTTTTTTGCGGCGTTTTTGACAGCCTGCGGAATAATCTCAATTCCGTAAAGCGCCTTCACGCTGTCCGCCATAGTCAGCCCTATCGTGCCTGCGCCGCAGTAAAGGTCAAGAAGCGTTTCGCTGCCGCTGAGCTCAGCATATTCTGCGGCTTTTTTGTATAGCTTTTCGCACTGGTCGTGATTAACCTGATAAAATGAGTTCGGTGAAATTTCAAATTTCTTTCCGAGCAGAACGTCGCAAATCGTGTCGCTTCCCCAAAGGATTTCCGTGTCTGCACTGAGAATAACGTTGCTGTTTTGCGTGTTGAAGTTAACGCAAACGCTCCGCATACCGTCGATTTTGCAAAGCTCGTCAATAAGCACCTGCTGCATAGGCACCTCGCTGCCGTTAATCACAGCGCACGCCATAATTTCACCAAGCGAGGTTTTGCGAAGATAAATGTGACGGAGCTGTCCCCTGCCCGTGCTTTCGTCATACGAGGTCACGTCGGCGGCCTTTAACCAACGCGAAAAAGCGTCAAGGCATTCTTCAAATTCAGGCGCCTGAAGCCTGCACGAAGCGCACGGAATAATCCTGTGACTCTTGTAGGCGTAAAAGCCTGCCGTCAGCTCGCCGCCGTTGATAACGACGGGATACTGCGCCTTGTTTCTGTAGTGGTCGAGCCTGTCTGCGCCGATAACGGAGTTTACGGGAACGTCAAGATGTCCTATTCTCTTTACGGCGTCCTCAACTCTGCTTTTTTTGAAGCGAAGCTCCTCGTCGTACGTCATTTCGCGGAAAGAGCAGCCGCCGCATTTTGCCGAAACGGGACAGTCGCTTTCTATACGGCTCGGTGATTTTGTGATAATATCCTTTACAATCCCGATGCAGTAGCGCTTTGAGGTTTTTATAATATGCGCGACAATCCTGTCGCCCGTAACGGCGCCGCGGACGAACACGGCAATACCGTCATAGTGACCGACTGCCGAGCCCTCGTTAGTCATATTTTCAATATCAAGAATTATGTCGTCGTTCTTCTTTATATCCATAATTTACCCGTGCTATCAATAAAGGGCAAGTCAGCGCTTGCCCTTTTGTTTATTCGTCGTCTTCGCCGTCAAGAATGTTGATTTCGCCGCCTGAGATATCAACGGCAACCTGAGTTTTGTCAGTTTCACCGCTGAAGCTCGATTGGTTATTCTTGAGCGAGATGCTGTACTTGATTAAGTTTTTCTTATCGGCTGCCTTGTACTTCTTTGTCGTTTTGAAGGTGTACGTTGAGCCGTCGAGCTTAACGTTTTCCTCGTACGTGTCGTCGTTAACCTTGATAACAAGCACGTCGTCCTGATTACCCGAAAGCGGAAGCTTAATCTTGAAGGTGATATAGTGCGATTCGGTGTTGAGCTTAGTTTTGAAATCGCCGTAAGCCCATTCCGAAACGCTCGTTCCAGCCGAGTTAGTGTTAAACGCTCTTACCCTGAATTTATATTCCGTATTAGAAATAAGCTTTTCAACCTTAACGGAATTATTCGTCAGGTTGTTTGACACAGAGGTGTACGTCTGACCGTCCTGCGAAATTTCCGCCTCATAGCCTGAGCAGCTAACGTTTTTCCACGAAAGCGTTGCCGAATTTACGGTAACGTTCTTCGCAGTAAGCCCCGACGGTGTCGAAGGAGCTTCAGGCTTTTTAGTCGGCGTCTTTTTCGTCGTGGTCTTTGAGCCTTTCTTCGTCGTAGTATTTGACTTCTTCTTTTTTGTCGTGGTGGTTTTTGAGCCGCCCGAGCTTTTTCCAGTAGTCGGCGCAGTCGGACTTCCTCCAGTACGCTGCGTCACAACCTGAGTTACGTTCTGGTACTGACCGTCCTTGACCGTCGTTACGGGCTTGCCCTGTCCGTCTGTTACGACCTCTGTAACGGGCGCGCCGTTCTGGTCGGTTACGACCTGAGCTTCAATCTCCTCGGTTATTAACTCGCCGTTTTCACCCGTAACAGGCTCGCCGTTTTCGTCGGTAACAGCCTGCGTTACACTTTCTGTCGGCGCCTTCTGTGTGCAGGCAATAAGTGAGCAAACAAGAACTAAAGCGGCTATTACCGCAATAATGCTTTTGTATTTATTCATAGCTTTCCCTCGTAAATTGTTTTTCTAAAATATAACAGACAATTTTTAACTTATTGTTAAATCATTGTAATTTTAAATTTAAAGCTTGTAGTTTCGTCGGGTTCAAGTATCGTCATACCGCGCTTGTTTTCGATAATATCGCTTTCATCAGAGCAGTTAGAAATACCCGTCCACGGCTCAAGCGCTACGAAATTCGGTCTGCCGACGGCTGACCAGATGAGCAGATTTGCCATATCCTGATACTCGATTTTTATGCCCCTGCCCTTTTTGCCGATAAGAGTAGCGCATTTTGCTTCAATATTATCAAAAATCATCGAGTCAAGCTCCTCAAAAAGCTTGTGCTTCATAGGAAGCGTGTCGCTGTTATCAAGCGCGTCATAGCGCACGCCGACGTCAACGATTCCCGTTTCGTGGTTGGGACGAAGCGGACGGTGCGTAATCGCCTTGTCAAAAACGACCTTGTAATCCTCGAACTGCTCGCCGTCGCAAAGCGGACAGTTAAACGCAGGATGTCCGCCGATAACAAACGGCATTTTTTCCGCGCCCGTATTTGTAATAATGTATTCGTTAGTAACCGTGTCGCCGACAATCGTGTACTTGATTTTCAGCTCGTAATCAAACGGATACGCCTTTTTTGTTTCGTCGCTGCTGCGCTGAATAAAGGTAATCGAGTTTTTGTGCTGCTCAAAAACCTCAAAGGGCGTAATCCTTGCAACGCCATGGCGCTTCATACAGCATTTATTACCGAAAGCCGTACCCTCGTTATTCGGCAGCACGCCGACTATCGGGAAGCAGACGGGAGCCTGATTTCCCCAGTATTTTGCGTCGCCCTGCCAGAGATATTCAAGCCCGTCCTTTTTAAGCGAATTTAGCATTGCGCCGTCAAGTCCTAAAACGGCGCTTGAAGTGTTACTTTTAATTTCAAATTTCATATAACATCACCAAATTATATTATATCCTAAAATTATTTGTATTGCAACATTGAAATATGTCACAATATAGTATACAATAGTGGTAATAAAACAAGTGGAGAAAAATCATGGACTTAGCAAATTACATCAACGAAGCAATTTTTGAAGAAAAGGAAAAGTTCACCCCTTTGTACAATCTGATATGGGATAACTTTGACGAGGACGGCTTTGTAATTACCGACGAACCCGATAACGAGGTTGACTGCATCTTCAAGGCGCTTGCCGTACAGAATATAATCGGCGAGTTCGTTTACCGTCTTTATGACGAGGTGAACGAAACTGATTTTGAGGACGTCCGCGAGCATCTTCAGAACCTCGGCATCGGCGAGGACAAAATCATCGACTACTGCTACGAAAATCCCGAAATCGACACGGACGACGAGGACGACGACATCACGATTAAAAACGCACTCGACTACACGACTGAAATTGTCGCAGATAAGCTGCTCGAGCTGTTTTCGGCTGACGATTTGTTCGATTACTTCTTCTCGGCAACGTACGATTTTGAGCAGGATTTCACCTTCGCCTTTGAGGATACGGACGAATTTCAGGCGTTCGTCGACTCAAACACGGAGCGACTTGACGCGTACAAAGAGGAATACCCCGCCGTTATGCAGTGGATTGAGCAGGGTATGATAGTATAGCACGGTATAATTTAAGAGCAATCTCGCGATGAGATTGCTCTTTTTCTTTAGATTCTTTAGAACATTGTGATAAGCTCGCCTTTTTCGTTCCAGATGGCAAGCGAAGCGGGAATGTAAGTGTTCCCGTCCTTGTCAGAAGCAGTCACGATGTCGTCGTTAAGCGTGATTTCGCCCTTTTCGTCAAAGATAAAATAACCGTCCTTGTCGACGAAGCAGCGCTTTATATCGAGCTTCGTTTTTGAGCCCTCCTCAATAAAATACTGAGTCAAATCAGGCTCCTTGACGTAGTAGAAAATCTTGCCGTCCTTTGAATAATACGGAACGTCAACAGCGTTTTTGTACGCCTTGCCGTCGCGGTCGTAGTACGTCAGGTTGCCGATAATAGAGTCGATGTCAGCGGTCGTGTCCTCTTCGCTCTGTTCGCTCGTTTCAGCTTCTTCACCGTCCTGATTTTCAGCGTCGGCGCTCTTTTCTTTGTCTGCGCTGCTTGCGAATTCGTCAATAAAGTAGCCTGCCCACTTGTCAAAGCCGCCCTTGTCGTAGCTCCTTATGGCGTCCGCGCCTAATTTCACGGCAATAACCGTTTCGGCAGCGCTTACGCCTAAGCCGCAGAAAAAGATGATAACCGCTGCAACGAAGAGCGAAACGCTCCTTTTGACAAACTTAACCGTTTCTGGATGAGGCGCGCGCTTAAACACCATACCCTTACATTCGGGACACATTTTTATCGCGCCGTCAACGAGAGTGTTACAGCTTGCACAGAATTTTGTATTTTGCTGAGCGTCGTGACGCATACACGCATAAACTATGCCCGTAATAATCGGGAAAAATACCGTAAGCACGGTAAACGCCGTCGTCGCTCTTATGTTGCGCGCTCTGGAGTCGTAATTAATCGAAAACGCAAAGCAAACGCGAAACGCAATCGCAAGAAGGATTGTAACGATATATAAAATTCCAAGTACTAAAACGCTCATTATTCAACGCCCTTCAATTGCTTCCAGTGGATTTTGCAGTATTCCTTGCCGTCGATAGCAGGATATTTTTCGTCCTCGTGACGAGCTTCGTTCTGGCAGTCGTATTCGCCGACGTAAGCACAGCGAATAGCGTCCTCGCCGCCCTCTGAAAGCGACGGAATAAAGCCAACGAGGAACAGCGCAAGAAGCGCAACGCAGATAACGCACTTGTTGATTTTGTACGGGTTCTTATCCTCCTTGTCGAGCTTCTTAAAGAGCTTGTCAACGTCGATTGCGTCAAGGAATTTAACCTTTTCAAAAAGCTTGCAGATAAGAACGGAAATGAAGTAACCGCAAACGCCTGCAACTGTGCCGACAACAAGTCCGCACATAACGTCGCTCGCATAATGCACCATAAGGTAAACGCGCGAGCCCATAGTACAGATTGCAAGAATAGGTAATACGTACGAAAGCTTTTTCTTGCCCTCGCTTCTGAATACAAGAGCCATAGAAACTGCAATCTCAAATGCGGCAGTCGTGTGACCTGACGGGAACGAATAGTCGCTTTCGGACAGCTGTCCTGCGCCAACGTACCACGTCCAGTAATCCTTGACGTTCTGAAGCGTGTTGTACGGTCTTACGCGAAGCGCCATAGGCTTTACGACAACGTTTGTAACAATCGTGCCTATCGCAATTGCAAATATCAGCGCAAAGCCGTATTTACGCGTTTTCTTGAAGAAGCAAAGCACAACGCCGAGCACAGCCATCGGAATAACGAACGCCTCGTCGCCGAAAGTTGTAAAAAGCTTTGCAACTATTGTGAAAAAGTCGTTTTGAATTGCTCCGAAAAAGCGGAATACCCACATATCGAAGCCGTACATAGTGCTGTCAATTTTGTCGCCGAGCGAAACGGCGGCAAGTAATAATGGATTCATAATAATTCCTCCGTGGAAAAGTTTTATATTATTCAGCAGCGCTGAAATATGCCGTATAAGCCTTCGGCTCCATCGTGTCGTTCGAGGTTGTCATAATCTGAGTTATGAACATAGAGCCGTCCTTTTCGATGATAAAATACGTCGTTTTGAGGTCGACGCCCTCTGACGAAAATGTAGCGTCCATAGCGTAGCACGTCTGGTCGCCGACAGCTAAGCTGTACAAATCCGAGATGTTCACGTTGTCGCGCGAGCCCATTCCGCCCTCGACTACCGACTGAAGGTACTCGTCAGGCTTGAGGTCAGCGTAATCGGAAAGGAAGTTTGCTGGAAATATCATCGTTGTGATATTTGAGCCGTTAACCGTGCTGACAGCCATAGAGTCAAAATAGAACTTCATCGTTGAATAGCTCGTCATCGGAAGTCCCGTTTCGCTGTCGAGCTGGTCGCCAGTTGAATTCGCGATGTTTTCGTACGAATCAAACGCAAAGTTTTCGGGAAGCGTATACTTAACGCCGAAATATTTGTTTACGTATTCCTTATCGTCAAAGGTGCCGTATACAACGCCGTCGTATGCGGGCTGTTCAGCACTTTCGGTAGTTTCCTCAGAGGAAGCAACCGTGGTAATTTCGTCGAGCTTTGCAACCTCGTTTTTGAGCTTATTCTTTGAGGTAAGGGATACGACCGTACTAAGTAATATGCTGATTGCCGCCGCAGTAATACACGCCTTTGCAGTTTTCGGCTGCTTGTTTTTCTTTACGAAAAACAGAATAAGACCTACAAGCGGAATGAAGAAGGACAGTATTGCAAGACCCGTGCTTGCCTTTTCCTCCTGCATCGGCTGAACGGCCGAAGGGTCGTAATTGTAGCTGTTGTAAGCCTGCTGTTGCTGCTGAACAGGCGGCTGATACGGAGCCTGCTGAGCTGGCTGCTGTTGTTGTGTTGGCGGCTGATAATACGTCTGCTGCGTAGGCTGCTGAGGCTGCTGCTCATGCGGCTGATATGAGGATTGCTGAACGGGAGGATGCGGCTGCTGCTGTTGCTGTGCAAAAACGGGAGCCTGCTGTTCAGGCGTAGGCTGTGACTGCTGTGGCGCAGCGCCGTTTTCCTGATTTTCAGCGTTCATAAGATACGCGCCGCACTCAGGACAGAATAACGGATTGCCGTTAATTTCGCTTCCGCAATTAGGACAAAAACTCATAATACTTTCCTTTCATAATTACAATAAATATGTAACATATCAAAAATGTTTGTTTAAAATTAGTGGATTTTTTTGTTTGACAATGCTTGACGAAAAATCGGTCGACGGGAGCATACATAAGGTATGTGACCGAGCCAAATTTTAGCGTAACGCAGTCAAAAAATGTAAATTTTAAAAATTAGCGGATTTTTTCGTTTGACAAGGCTTGACGAAAAATCGGTCGACGGGAGCATACATAAGGTATGTGACCGAGCGGAATTCAGGCAATAACGAAGCATAACGGAAAAAGATACGAATTTTAGGCGCGGGCAACCATCTCGCCGTACTCTTCCTTGCTCTTTTTTATGAACTCTTCTACCTGTTCTGCGGACGGCATAGCGTCGGAGCAGGAGTGAGCTGAGATGAGGATTGAGGCTGAGGCTGAGCCGAATTCAAGGCAGTCGATGATGTCTTTGCCCTGAAGGAGTGAGTAGAGGAAGGAGGAGCCGTAGCCGTCGCCGCCGCCGAAGCCCTTGAGCTTAACAGCTGGGAAAGGCTTGATGGTGTAGAATTTACCGTCGTTGGTGTAGGCGGTTGAGCCCTCTTTGCCGTGCTTGATGACGCAGATGGAGGCGCCGAAGGACTGCCAGTATTTTGCAGATTCGGGGTCGCTTTCGCGAACGCCGACGATGCCTTCGGTGAGGTCAAACTCCTCGCGGGAGCCCATGATGATGTCTGCGTTCTGCGCTACAAGGCTGTAGTAAACGGCAATTTCGTCCTTAGACTTCCAGGTGTATTCGCGGTAGTCGATATCAAAGATGATGCGGGTGTTGTTCTTTTTTGCAAGCATCATAGCCTTGAGGCAAGCCTCGCGGGAGGGGCTTTGAGCAAGCGCGGTGCCGCTGATAACGATTGCCTTTGCAGAGGCGATGTACGCCTCGTCAATATCCTCGGGAGCCAAGCAGAAATCGGCTACGTTGTCGCGGTACATAAGGATTGAGGATTTTTCTTTTGAAAGAATTTCGGTAAAGGTAAGACCGAGGCACTCGCCGTTTTGGGCGCGGGTAATTTTTGAGGTGTCGATGCCCTCTTTGTCAAAATAATTTACGACAAAATCGCCGAACTGGTCGTTGCTGACGCAGCCCTGAAAGCCTACCTTGCAGCCAAGACGGGCAAGGCCGACAGCGATATTCGCAGGCGAGCCGCCGACATACTTGTTGAAGTTTGACGACTCTGAAAGCGGCATATACATATCAGTCGGGTTAAAGTCAATTGCAATTCTGCCAATCGGGATAAAATCGAGCGGCTTTGACATATCAAAGGTTACATAGTTTTGCATAATTATTCTCCTTAAGTGTTATTAGGCTTTATTGTCTGTGCCGAAAATCAAAATGTGATTTCTGGCGTTTTCGTACGCACCGTCAACCTCTGCGCTCTGCAGGTCGTAGTAGCCGTTAATCGTGCCGTTTTCGTAAGCAAGACGGACTGACTGCTCTACCTTGTCAAAGGTTGCGGTTGCGATATTAATTTTCCTGATGCCTGTTTTTGAACAGCGCACAAAATCGTCGGGTGAAATTCCCGTTCCGCCGTGAAGCACAAGAGGAGTTTTCGTAATGCGGTCAACCTCCTCAAGAATATCAAAGCGGAGAAGCGGCGTGCTTTTGTAATTGCCGTGAGCGTTTCCGATTGCAATAGCAAGCGCGTCAACGCCCGTTTCGTTTTCAAAGCGAACGGCGTCCTCGGGCTTAGTGCAGTTAATCGCAATGTCCTCGCTGCCGTCCTCGCTGCCGCCGACGCATCCGATTTCAGCCTCTACTGCGGCGGAGTACTGACGCGCCTTTTCGATAACCCTGTTCGTTTCGGCGATGTTTTCGTCAAGCGGAAGGTGCGAGCCGTCGTACATAACCGACGTAAAGCCGATGTCGAGCGCCTGACTGATTTTTTCAAAGGTTTTGCCGTGGTCAAAGTGAACGGCTACGGGTACCTTTGCTTCCTTTGCGGCTGCCACCATAAGCGGACCTATCAGCTCGAGCGGCGACTGCTTTAAGCGAACCTCGGCAATCTGGAGTATTATCGGAGCGTTCAGCTCTTCGGCAGCCCTGATAACGCCGAGCACCATTTCCATATTAGCAACGGAAAACGAGCCGACTGCATAATTGCCTTTTTCGGCGTCAGCCAAAAGGCTTTTCATATTTACAAGCATAGTTTTTCCTTTCCGATATAGTGCGAATTTTGTTAATGTATAGTATAATACAGTATAATTTTACTACATTAATTGGGCGTTTTCAACTAATTTTTAATAATTATTGATTTTATTTAAAAAATATTCTATTATATATAGGCAAGTTACCCAGACGGTTGCGCGCTTAGGCGTGAGGAAAGTCCGAGCAGCACAGAGCAGGATAACGGCTAACGGCCGCCGAGGGTGACCTTAGGGATAGTGCAACAGAAATAAACCGCCTTAACGGGCAAGGGTGGAAAGGCGAGGTAAGAGCTCACCGAGGGGGTGGTAACATCCCCTGCCATGTAAACCCTATCCGCTGCAACGCCGACTGGGGAGCTGTTTGCTCGACACATAACCCCGACGGGCGGCTTGAGCGTAGTGGCAACACTGCGTCGAGATAGATGACCGTCCACGACAGAACTCGGCTTACGGGTAACTTGCTCCAAAACATATTACGTGATTAAAGCATTTTGCATAGCAAAATACTAACAATCACTTCATATGTTTTCTCGCTTCAAATCAAAATTCGGCTTCGCCTGCTTTTTGATTTGTATTGTTGTGATTAAAGCATTTTGCAAGTCAAAATGCTAACAATCACTTCATATGTTTTCTCGCTTCAAATCAAAATTCGGCTTCGCCTGCTTTTTGATTTGTAATACTATAATTTAAGCATTTTCTAATAACAGAAGGTGATAATTTGCCAAGATTTGACAACGAGGGATTCAATCCCGAAAAAAGAATAAACAACGACACGCGCGACAGAAGCGTTCCCGCCGACGAAAACTATTACGGCGAACAGCCTAAATACCCGTATTCGTATCCCGACGTCGGCACGGACGACGCCGTCGTTGACAACCAGTCAAATAATTCAGTTAACATAAACTCATACGTTGACAGCTTTGACGTCAAGCCTCCCGAAAGGAATTCGCGCCAGTCGCAAAGCGGCTTCAGACCAGAGGTTACGCGCGATTATGACGAGGAGCGCAGACGCGAAAACAAGCGTCAGGTTACAAACCGTCCGCCAAGGCAAAGGCGCAAGCACAGCAAAAGGGATTTGCCGCCTGCGAAAAAAATTGCGCGCGGCGTAGTTGCCGTTCTGCTTGCATTAGTCCTTATGCTGCTGCTTGTGTTCAACGTGGCGCTCGGCAGGATTAATTACGACGAAGCAAAGGACAACCAGTACGTTTCGTCAAGCGAGCTGAAAAGCAGTATATTTGTCAAAAACATTCTTCTGCTCGGCGTTGACGCAAGACCGAATCAGGAAACTGAAAAGAGCCGCGCCGACTCGATGATGCTCATATCAATTGATATGAAGCACAGGTGCATAAAAATGACGTCGTTTTTGCGTGACACGTGGGTTTACGTTCCCGCTCATCAGGGCGAGCAGCGACTGAATTCAGCCTCGTCGTACGACGGCTACAACGGCGTTGTGGACACGATTGAGTATAACTTCGGCGTTGACGTTGACGGCTACGTCGTTGCAGATTTCGAGATGTTCAAGGTGCTCGTCGACAGCGTCGGCGGCGTTGAAGTTGACGTCACGAAGAAAGAGGCAAAAGAGGTCAACAGCCACCCGAAGCGTTACGGCAACGTCAAGCTTGAAGCAGGAAAGCACAAGCTGACTGGCGAACAGGCGCTCGCATATTGCAGAATAAGAAAGATTGACACCGACTTTGTCAGAACAAAAAGACAGCGAACGGTTATGCAGTCAATCATCAGCGAGGTTAAGGGCGGCAACCCGTTCAAGCTGCTCAAAATGGCGATGAACAGCGCGCCGTACATCGAAACTAACCTGACAAAGGGACAGCTGATACGCACCGCGATGGCAGGAATGACGTGTATGAAGGGACAGATGGTACAGCAAAGAGTTCCGTTTGAGCACACGTGGGATTACGCGACGAAGAAGGGCGCAAGCGTTATCGCAATAAACGTTGAAAAGAATAAAGAGCTGCTTATAGATTACATCTATAACAAAACTCCCGAGGAGGTTTTGGCAGAGCAGCAGTAGGAAAAGCGGGCGTTTGCCCGCTTTTTTAGTTTTCAGTATTCGGTGTTCAGCTTGATGGAGGGCTACGCCCTCACCTATTTTTTGTCGACTCGAAACGGAGTGCAAAGCGCCCGTTTCGAAGCAGGCTGTTCAGTTTAGGCACAATTCAAAAACGGGGGTTCCAAGGGGGAATGCCGCGAAGCCGGCCCTTCCCCTTTGGTTTCTTTCTTGGCGAACCGTTCTTTCTCAAGCGAGAAAGAATGGTGGAAAACATTTTGATTCTAAAAGAAGAAAAAGGTACGGATTTCTCCGTACCCTTTCTTTTTGCCATAATCTTAGATTATTCGTCGTCGTCGCCGTTGATCTGCTCTGTCTGAGAAGTAGCAATTACGTCAACAGCTTCGTACTCATCAACGATAACCTCTGGCTTTGTGTAGAGTTCTTTCATAATGAACCTCCTATTTATCCGCCGTACTGCCCCGAAGGGCAATACGGTTGATGTAATATTGTAAAGTGTTAGTTATTGTTGATTAAGAATTGAGTGATAACATGTCTGAGTAAACAACCTGAACGTCAGCACCCTTCTGTACAACTACGAAGGACTTAACAGTTACATAGTTACCTGCTGACTTGATACCATAGTTAAGAGCAAATTCGTTAGATGCAGTGTTCTTTGTAGCTGCACGAGCAACCTTAACGTTACCAGAATTTGTTCCTGTGCCTGGCTGGCCTTCCTTCTCGATTACAAGGTCATCTTCAGTCAGGTTCTTACCATATACGAAACCATAGTCAACAAGCTCGTAACCAGCAGGTACGTTTCTTGTAGCCATGATGTTGTATCTGTTGTAAGTGTAGCCCTCAAGCGGGTTAGCACCGATAATTGTAGTTGTCGGAACTGCCTGAGTATTATCAGCAATTGCCTGGATTGTTACGTCAGCACCTACGAAGAATGAATATGTTTCATCAGTAGAAACAATAGCTTCGCCGATCTTCCAGCCCTTAGCGCCGTTAAGAGTTACAGTTGCCTTTGTATCGTAAGGAATCTGACCGTTAACTACGCCTGAAGGAAGTGTAAGTGCGTCGTCAATAACGTCGCCATCTGCATTCTTAACTGTTACTGTGTACTTCTGAACTGACTCAACGTCTTCGTAAATAGCCCAAACTGTAGCAGACTCGGTAATTGTTGTCGGGTCTGTATCCCAGCCTGTGAATGTGCAGCTCGGATAATTCGGAGCTGTCGGTAACTTAGCCTGAATAGCTTCCTGATATTCAGTAGGAGTAACATCCTTGTATTCAGCAACCTTGTTACCAAACTTATCATAGAATACTACTGTGATATTGCTTGGATCAGGTACTACAAATACAGGAGTAATTGTGATGTCAGCATATGCTGTTGATGTGAAGGTAGTCTCTTCAGATACCATCTTGCCGTTCATTTCCCAACCCTTGAAGTACTCTGTACCGTCAGTTACAGCAAGAGTATAAGCTTTGCCGTATTCAACGTTAGTTGTGTTAACCATTGTACCGTCAAGCTCTTTGCTGTTAAGGGTAACTGTACCAACCTCGTACTTAGGAACTGTTACTTCGATGCCGAGTGCAGGAATTGCAACAGTTTCTCTTGAAAGCTCTGTCTGACACTCTGTGCAGTATACAACGCTGTCATATGAGCCAGGAGTTGTCTTTGTAGGCTCAACTCTGTTCTCTTCAACAGCTGTGCCAGGAGTATGACCAGGTGCAGGAATTTCTACAGGAGCTTTAATCTCGTTCTGTGCGTCAGCGTCTGAGAACATCTTATTACATGTTGAGCAGGTCCAGTAAGCTTCTGTACCAGCAACTGTGCAGGAAGCAGGAGCTTCGTCAGTCTTAACGAGGGTGTGACCAAGAGGTGAACCAACTGTTACGTCCTTAGAAATGCTGTCAAGTCCGTCATAAGATGCTGTGTAAGTAACAACCTGAGCCTCTGTGCAAGAAGCAGGAGTCTTCTCTACGCTATTTACTGTAGCAGCAGCTGTTGTTGTTTCTTCACACTTAGCGCACTTGATTGTAACTGTAGCTGTTGTAGCGTCTTCGCCGTCCCAAGCAATGCTTACAGGAACGTTGAAGGTGTGAGTTGTATGACCAGCAGGAGCCTTTGTCTGAACGTCTTTTGAATCGCTGAAGGCGCCCTCTGTGTAAGAGAATCTTGTGATTTCAGCATCATCCTCGGTCTGTGCCTGGATAACTGAAGCAGTTGTAGTAACAGTACCAGTTGTTGTGTGAGTTGCATCGTTAGCGCATACATAGTTAGCTGTTACTTCGCCTGTTGTTGTATTGAGAGTATCCCAATCGATTGAGCTGATAGCGAAAGCGTGACCCTTAGTTGTTTCAGGATCATCATAAAGTACATAGCTGTCATCACAGCCAGTATTCGTACAAGTAAAGGTTGTGTAACCGTTTTCTGTACATGTAGGCTCTGTATAAACAGAAGTATAGTTGTGACCTGTTGCAGTGTCAGCAACTGTTACATCCTTAGAAATGCTTTCAATGCCTTCATAAGAAGCGGTGTAGGTCATTACCTGGTCAGCTGTGCAAGTAGCAGCGCTCTTCTCTACGCTGTTTACTGTAGCAGCAGCTGTTGTGGTATGAGTATTATCATTTGCACAAACGAGTGTTACAGTAGCTGTTACAGCGTCTTCGCTATCCCAAGCAATTGCTGTTGGCTGATAGTTATGACCCTTAGTTGTTTCAGGATCATCATAAATTACATAGCTGGAACCACAGCCATTCTTACAAGTGTAGGTTGTGTAACCGTTTTCTTCACAGGTAGGTGCTGTGTAAACAGGTTCATATGTGTGACCTGTTGCAGGAATTTCAACAGGAGCACTAATTTCGTTTGTGCAAGCCTCGTCAGAGAACATCTTCTGACAATCGTTACATGTCCAGTAAGCTTCTGTACCTGCTGTTGTGCATGTAGCAGGAACTTCATCAGTCTTAGTTGTGTTTGTGTGCTGGCATTCAGTTGACTCAACGTTCTCGTTCTTGCCCATGAATGTCATTTTTCTTGAACCGAAGTTCTCTGTTTCAGCGCCGAACTGATTATTAGCAGATACGAATCTGTTCTCTGAGTAAGTTGTAGCTGTTGAGTCAGAAGCATTAGCTGTAATTGGCTTGTACTGGCCTTCTTTGAATGCAGTGAATGTAGCGCCTGCATCCTGATTGTGAGCCTTAGTATTACCATTGTGTACCCAGAAGTTAATCGGGTTAGTAGCTGAAATGTCTTCTTTAAGAACGAATGCAAATGTAGCCATTACTGACTTCTTTGTCATTGTTGTTACATTACCGTTCTCGTCGATGCACTGAGGAGTACCATCTGTGTCTTTCCAGTTAGCGCCTTCTGGAGCTACGCACTCAGCGTACATATAGGTTTCACCTGTGTTTGCATCTGTTCTGATTTCTGAACCGATTTCGTCAATGTTGATGCCGCTGTAAAGAGCCTGTGCGTCAAAATCAGAAACAGCATGTGTACCAAGCTCATAAGAATCAGCGTCAGTAACATCAAAATCGTTAAAGCTTTTTGCAAGCTGAGCAGCTGTACCGGTGTTGTAAGTCATTTGCCTACCTGTACCGTTTGTTACAGCATAGAGAGGCTCAATGTTGCCCGAGAAACCGATTTCTGCAGCAGCAACGTAAACCTTTTCAACGTTATCCATACGGATTGTTACTGTGAAAGCGTCGCCAGCTTTAAGAGCGTGGTCAGCAGAAAGACCTTCAAGCTCATAGTCGTCGTTGCCAGATGTATTTGCAACGTTTACTGTGTCAGCAGCTTCAAGAGTAAGACCTGTTAATGTGTACTTAGCATCGTTAGATACTGTACCTGTAGTCTTGAGCTGAGGACCGCTTACACCTGAAAGAGCGAAGTCGTATGTAGCGTTCTTGCCCTTCATATTCTCGATGTAATCTTCTGAATAGTTGTCAATCCAAGCTGCAGCGTTATCGCCGTCTGCCTGGAAAAGAGTACCAAACTGGAGCTGAACGTCCGGTGTGTACTCGGTTGTATCTACGTCGTCTGCGAATGCAGTAAACGGTACTGAGAAAGTAACCATAAGAACTGCAAGCAGACAAGCTACAACCTTTTTAAATGATTTGCTCATTTAAAATTACCTCCATAAATTTTTACATAAATGATTTATTACTGTTAAAGTGTGAATTCGCCGTAAGCTAACGTTCTGCCATTTTGCATAAAGTACTTGAAGATAGCCTTATCCGTCGGATCCATACTACCGTTACCGCTAAGGTCCATATCAGGATTTTCACTCTTGTAGCCAGCAGCAAACTGAGCCTTATCCGTCGGATCCCATGCGCCGTTTGAGCTGTAGTCAACTGCAACAACCGGGATGTTCGGATAATCAGTTACTTCGTTACCGCTGAGAGCAATAATTCTCTCATTTACGCAGTACTTAGTAATTCTGATTGCTACGCCGCCGGAAGGAACTGCAACTGAGAACTTACCGTCTGAATCCGTAGTTGTTGTTGCAACAACTGCATCATTAGCATCGAGTACGTCGATAGTTGCGCCAGTTACCTTTGAGTCAGCTGAGAAGTTTGTACCTGTCACTTCGGTTGCTACCTTAACTGTACCTGTAACAGTAATTGATGATGACGGTGACATATCAAAATCAAGGAACGGGAAGTCGGTTGAAGTCTGCTCAAGGTCCTTGTAGACGTATGATGACTCGTTACCTTCTTCAAAGTTCGCGATAATGAAGGTGTGATTTCTTGAAGTAGAGATTTCAAAGAAATCAGCAAAATCGCCGTCTGTGTTTACATCAACAGTAAGTGTAACCATTACAGTTTCGCCCGAAAGCTCGGTGTAAGTGTTGTTGTTTACTGTTGAAATAACGATAACAAACTGATTGTTATCAGTGTCAACCTTGTAGCCGCCGTACTCAAAGCCTGAATTTTCAATATCGGCAACAGAGGTTACATTGGTGATTTCAATATCATCTGTAAAGCTTGCTGTCAAATTGAAGATTGCAACGCTTGAAATACTGTCGAGCGCAAGATTAACTGTGTATGTTTCACCTGCAGCTAAATTATTGCCGTCTGCCTCGTCTCCGTTACTGTCGAGGAACTGCGCGCTGATAAATGGAGATTCGTTACCAAGCGCAACAGCCTCTGCGGAAGCAGTAAACGGCATAGCTGCAATAATTAAAACTATGGAAAGGGCAGCAATCATTATTTTTAATACATTTTTCATAATAAATCACTACTCTGCGCTTTTGCGCATTTATTCCTTGCTACGGATTGTCCCCGAAGGGACAACCCGTGAATTAAAATTGTTTATAAGTATTAATACTTATTAAAGTGTGAATTCGCCGTAAGCTAACGTTCTGCCGTTCTGCATGAAGTACTTGAAGATAGCCTTATCAGTCGGGTCCATACTACCGTTACCGCTAAGGTCCATATCAAGGTTTCCACTCTTGTAGCCAGCAGCAAACTGAGCCTTATCCGTCGGATCCCATGCGCCGTTTGAGCTGTAGTCAACTGCAACAACTGGGATGTTCGGATAATCGGTTACTTCGTTACCGCTGAGAGCAATAGTTCTCTCATTTACGCAGTACTTAGAAATCTTAATTGCTACGCCGCCTGCAGGAACTACTACTGAGAACTTACCGTCGGAATCTGTAGTTGTTGTTGCAACAACTGCATTATTAGCATCGAGTACGTCGATAGTTGCACCAGTTACCTTTGAGTCAGCTGAGAAGCTTGTACCAGTTACTTCTGTTGCAACCTTAACTGTACCTGTTACTGTGTAGCCCTCTTCTTCAGGCTCAGCAACAAATTCTTCAAGGTTATTTTCAGCAACGATGAGATGTGATTTAGCTGTGTAGCAATCGCTTACCTCTGCGTCAAGGTCAGATGCATCAGCGCGGCCTGTCTGAGCAGTATCAACTGCTGCACCGAGTGCGTCGATGTATGCCTTCCAAGACTTGTCAGTGTAAAGCTGCTTGCCTTCAGCGTCCTCATTAACAATCGCACCGTTCTTAACGGTACCGAAGCGAACTGTGCTTGCAGTTGTTGTTACTGTGTAAGGATATACGAGATCGCTCTCGTGAGCGTCCTTAGTTGAGTAAGTATATCTGTATTCGTCGCCCGACTTAGTAGCTGTGTAAGCTGAGTAAGCGTTGTCAGAAGCGTGCTGAATTTCTGCTTCAAGTCTGTTGTTAGCAGCGTAGCTGATATGAGTAGCGTCTGCTCTTGACTTGTAAAGCTGATACAGACGAATTGCTTCGTCGATTTCAACTGCAGAAGCTTCTGTCGAGTAAACTGGCTCGTAAACGTAGAGAGTTCCCTCGATAGGATCGCCGATGTTATAATCGCTAACCCAATTATAATTGTCGCCGTCCTTGGTGTAGTAGCCCGTGTCATACTGATATGTTGTATCAGTTGTTTCAACAGGTACCCACTCGGTCTTAAGGATGCTTTCAGCTTCCTTAGCAACCTTAACCATTGCTTCGTAGTTAGCTACGATGAAGTTAACGTTGTTGAGACCTTCACGGTCCTTAGATACGTCGTCAACGATTCTGTCAGCAGCGTTCTTAACGTTCTTCTTAACCTGCTCCATCCAATAGTTGAGGTTGTGGTCAAGCTGCTCGTATTTTGAACGATACTCAGTACCGTCGTTAGGCTTTGTGATTACTTCGCTGTCAGCAAGCTTATAGGACGGATTTTCATCGGAGTTAACCTTGTTACCGTCGCTGTCTCTGTGTACGAACTGAATCTGCTTGTAAACAGGCTTGTTTTCACCGTTAGTTACCTGAACGTCAGTATCTACAAGAATTGGATAATCATAAGAATCAGTATCCCACTCCTGCTCATATCTTGGTGCGTTTGCAACGTACCATACGCCGTCAACCTTTACTACGTCCTGACCTGTAGCATCCTTGCCGTTGGTTACGTCAGCATCCTGAAGGATGTGTGCAGCGTCAGCATAGTAAATCGGAATGTTGCAATCGTCATCGTTGTACCAGTAACCGTCGTCGCCCTTAACAGCGTCAATAAGCATAGCCGAAGGAAGTGAAACAGTTGTCGGAACAGGCTCGTAAGCTCTGTCGCCCTTAGTTTCAGTTGTATCCTGAGTCTTTGCTGCTCTTGTTGTTACAGAGCCGAGAGTACGGGCATTAGATGCGTTGATTGGCTTAGAAATCTCTGCTACAGCCTCACGGAAGCCGTCCTGAAGTGACTGATAAAGTGCTGATGAAGTACCGTCATAGTCCTTAAGGTCAGATTCCTGATATGCAGCCATCGTCTGAACGTCAGCCTCGTAAGACTTCTGAAGTGTTGCTGCCTGCGTATCATCTGCTACGTAGAGATTGAAGGTTGTCTTGCCTTCGTCGCCGTTTCTGAACATATCAATCTGTACAGAATCTGCGAATTTGCTAAGCTCAGTAGAACCGTCGTACTTAAGGAATACCTTGGAAGTATCGGCTGTGTTCTTCTTAAGTCTGTTCTTACCAACACCGAAGTAGATACCAGGAACAGGAGTACCCCAAGAGATAGATACCTTGGAATCCTGACCGTAGCTACCCTGAAGAAGACCAGTTGTAGGCTGAACAAATATTGCGTTGTAGATGTACTCTACAGTACCGTCAGTCTTAACACGAGCGATTTCACGGTCAACACCCTTTACATAACCGGTTCCGAGAGCCTCTTCAAATGTCCAAACAACGTGAGGACGTGTTGAGAAGCCGTCAGAATTCTTGATTGTGTCGGAAAGGTTACCGATTTCGGTAGCCGTGTAACCCATATAACCGCCGCCGAGACCGCCGCCTGAGCCGTCATCGTTAACAGTTGCGTTGATAGCGTTTGTGTTCTTTGTACCACGATACCATGTGCCATTGTAATAATAGTCATAGAGGTCGTAGTTAAGAATGTCACCAGTTGCTCTGTCGATAGCAGCGTATGCAAGAGTTGTATCTGAGCCGCTTGCTGTTGACTGAGTAGAAGCAACAGTGCCGCTTGAAACAGCATAGTACTTAGTACCGCTCTTAGCGTATGTGAAGATACCGTCCATAGCCTTATATCCGTCACCGAACAACGTGGTGGTAGTATTCTTCATATAGAACTTCTTAGAGTTGATTGAGTTAGGATCACTCATAGGAACGATGAAGTCCTTAGGAGTATAGTACTCAAAGCTTGATACCTTAGTGTAGTTAGCTGTTGTAGTATTGTTGTTAAGCGTGTCGCCCGAATATGCAGTCTCAGCCCAGCCCTTTTCTGTTGTATGATACATAAAGGTCTTGGTCTTGAGGCCTGAATAAAGCGTTTCACCGCCGCTACCAAGAGTAACGTTATAGTGAATTGTAAAGGTGTAAAGAATTGCGCCTACGCTTGAGCTTGGAGCTTTACCAGTGATTGCAATGCTTGCGCTCTGCTCAGGAGCGATGTTGCTAACCATTGTTGAAGCAAGGCTGATCTGTGATGTTGTTGGCTGCTGAGTACCGCTTGCATTTGAAGTAGCCTCAACGTCGATGCCTGTAACAGAAACATAAAGTCTTGCATCCTGGTTAACATCGCCGTCAGTCTTACCAGTTGTGTTGTACGCTCTGTTGATACCGATTGAACCGTTCTTGATTACAAGATAGTTAGTATCAAGGTTTGTGCCAGCTGTAAGACCAGAAATAGATGCGTTACTTACAGATGCAGTAACTGCGCCGAACTTGTGAGCGCCAATCTGAGGAACGAAGTCAGGAATGAAGCTGTTAACAGCTGTTACAGCAAACATAAGAGCCGTCCAAGCGCCCTTAGGTCCTGTTGCATTAATGCCGTCGAAGCCGCCGAGTGCAGCATACAGGTTAGCAATTACGAGGCTGAGATAGCCGAGGTCGTTGCTCGATGTAACTGTACCAACGTTCTGATAACCCTTGTAGTTACCAAGCCAGCTTACGTGAAGCATTGTGTCGAACGGTGTTGAAGAGTTAAGCTCAGCATACGTCGGAAGAACGTGAGCGTAACCCTTGCCGTAACGAGGACCAAGAAGGTTGTTGATGAGCGATACGAGAATGTCGTCGTAAACGAGCTCGTCAATACCTGTTGTTGAAATCGGTGATGAGCAGCAGATTGTGTAAACTCTCTCAAGGAAGTTTGTGATACCTGTGCCGTTACCGTCGTCGCCACCTATATTAAGGATATTCTTAATAATATCATTATAAATTAAGTCTTCAGAGTTGAACTGACCGCTGTAAGCAGCTGTACCGTACTGAAGCTCACCCATAATCGGGAGAAGCTTGTTGACAACGTTGTCAACGTTTTGCCAAAGAGTATTTGTTGGCTGAACGAGAGCAACGCCGCTTGTGTTAGCTACACCGAGAAGTGTTGCAACGGACTTGCTCTGTGCCGTTGTGCTTGCACCAGCCTTAACTGCAGGATACTCACAGTCAGAAGCATAGTAGCATACTACTGAGTTAGCAAGATCCCAGATAGAAGTGGTGTCAGCAGTTGTTGTATCGTATACGTTCCACTCAGAACCGTCGCTGTTTCTGATAGGTACGAATGCCTGACAAACGTAGCCGATTGCGTCACGAGCCATAGGAAGAATGCAGGTATCAAAGTCTGCGTTAATCATTCCGTTAGCGTCATAAGTAACGAAGCTGTCATAGTTTCTGTCAGGAAGAACGAATGAGAGATACTCTCTGAGTGCAAGATAGCCTGCGCCCTCTGCGTCCTTAACCTTATCCCAGTCAGTCTTGTGGATTGTATCAGCGAGATTTACGTTCTGTACTACACAAGCAATACCAAGCGGGATTGCAGCCTCTTCGAAGTTGCCTTCTGTGAGGTTACACGTTCCGTTATAAGTAATGTTGTGGTTCTTGTAATACTCGTTAAAGATGTATGGATCAGCAGCGTTAGCAGCATACTCAAACATAGCAAGTGCGTTAGAAACGAGTGTTTCTGCGCTTGTTCTGATGTTATTAGCCTTGTTAGCGCCAACAAGGTCCATATTACCTGTTGTTTCCATATGTGGTACGTGAAGGTCAGTACCTACAACGCCTCTTTCAGCGCCCTGGAAGCCGATATTCGAGCTTTCTGGGAAGATAACCTCTGTAGCAGCAACGAGAAGGTCGTTGAGTGCTGCAGGAATTGATGAATATGCGTTTTCATCAAATGCTTCCGTTACAAAATCGTCAAGCTCTTTTGTACCGGTCTGCTCAAAGTAAAGGTTGATAGGACCTGTCTGTACATCGAAATAGTAATCAGCCATCGGGCTGTAACGAAGCTTAACGAAGAGCGACTTGGACTTAATATCTCTCCAGTTACCCTGTGCGTCTTCAGCAATGCTTCTGTCAAATGTAAGGTTAGTCTTGATGTATTCCTTCATCTCAGCAGCTGTCATATCATAGTTGCCGCAGATTTCAGCAATCCATTCGTCAACGTGGTCATACATATCAGCGCCCTTATTAGCTGTGCTCCAGCCGTATTTAGCGCTACGCCAATAGTAATAGTGGTTATCAAAGTTAGAGCCACGGTTGTTCTCTGTGTCGTCCTCGTTTGAATAGTTAACGTGAACGAGTGAAAGAGTTGGCATAAGGGCTGTCTTCCAAGCAAGCTTAGCAGCTCTGTATGCAACCTCAAGAAGTGTATCAGTCTTTGATACTACGAGCGGGTCTTCTCCGTTGTAACGGAAGAGATATACGTCGCCCTCTTCGTCGCCCTCTTTAGTAACATAATAGAGATTCGGGTCGTAATCTGTGCCGTTAGCCTGGTTGTAGCCGTTTACGATGGAATATGTATTCTCATCTGTGAACTCAATGCCCTGGTCAGCAGCATAAGCCTTAAGGGCTTTATAACGAGTCTTTGATGAATCAGTTGCGATGCCTTCATCCTTGTTTTCTTCTGCATATGTAATTTCAGAATTAATCTGCTGAAGAAGCTGAGTGCTGAGAGCTTCAAAAAGTCTTTCATCAAAGTTCCAGTTTTTAAGATTACCGTTACTGTCAGTCTGCTTATAGTAGTTGAGCTCGTCCTCGCTCCACCACTTTGTGTTGGTGAAAATAAGGTTTGCAACTACGTTGTATGCAAGGTCGTTCTGATAGCCGTCCCACATACCGAGTGTATCCTTGAGGATTTCAAAGATATCGTCGCTTCCTGCTAAGTTCTTAATAACGCCGCCAAGGATTGAACCAAGGTTGAAGTCACCGATAACGAGCTTACGGAAAACGTTGTTACCGTCTTTGGTGTTATCATAGAGCAGCTTTGCAACTGCAACAAGGATTTCCTTTGCAGTATACTTTGCACGATAGCTTCTTCCGCACTTAGAGATAACGTCAGATGAGCTTGTTGAATAGCTGCCAGCGAGGTCAGCAACACCATTAAGGTTAATGTTCTTAATATCGCCGCCAACAAGACCGCCGTATGAGTCAAGAAGGTCATCTGCCTGCTCTACTGTGTAGATAAGACCGTCAACGCTGTCAAGATACGCATCAATCTTGATGGTAGCAACAACGATGCTCTGGCTGAAATGATACTCATCAAAGCCAACGAGGTTCTTCATCGTCCAGCTGAGGTTTGCATCAGCCCAGTCAAGAAGAGCTTCGGCAGTCTGTTCATCAGTTGTCTCTGCCCATGCAAGGAAGTTGTAAGCGAGGTTACGGTCGTGGTAATCGCCGCTTCTTGCGTAAGCTGTGAGAGCGCCTGTGAAGCAGGAAAGTGCCATCAAAGCAGAAAGGAACAAAGCAATCAATTTTTTAGTAAAAACTCTAGATTTTTTTGATTCCAATTTAAATTTTCCTCCGTATAAAATATTACGAATAACGCGAGTTTTTAAATAACGGTGCGTCACAATCTCTGACCTCGCTGCAAAAGTTGCAGCAGATTGAAGGTATTGAACCTGCGTTATAGGCTTTCGCCCAGATAAAAACACGCATATCACGCAACTATATTAAAACACTAAATTAATTTAAAGTCAATATGAAATTATGAAATTATAACATATTATATACAGATGTCCGAAATTGTGAATATTTTGTTAACATTTCTCTTGACATTCAACGCCGTTTATAGTATTATTCAATTGTAATGTTAACAGTTTGTTCAAAAACATTTTACATTTGTTAAAAATTCCCTTTTACACTTTGCGATATTTGTATGTGAAACATTCGACTTTACACAAGTATTTTTTGACAAGCTTTTTCGCTTTACACAACACGATTTTGTGCCGCATTTTTTGCACAAAACTACATATAGAAACGGCTGTAAAACAGGGCGACTTTTCGTAGAGCGGAAGGCGGCTTGTTTTTGCGCGTAAATTTTTGACAATTTTTTGCATTTGTCAATGCAATTTTGTGAAACTCGGAGCGAATATAGTCGATATAGTTAATAATTTGTGAATTATTTTTGAATTATATATTGACTTATGTTTTATTATCTGTTATATATATAAATGAGTTTGCTTAGCGTGGGGCAAAATCCAAAGGTGCTTCACGTTCTCATATGCGGATTTATCCGTAAAATCATTCAAAAAGGAGAGATGATAGTATGAAAATGAGCAAAAAATTACTGAGCCTGTTTCTGGCTTTAGTAATGGCCATTACATCGTGTAGCGTCGGCTTTACTGCCTTTGCAGCAGACGGTAACAGAACCGACTCTAACGACGATTACTGGAATGGCAAAAACGATGCAAGCGCGGCGTATCAATCGCTTGAGCTGCTTGTAAAAGATTTAGCAGGTGACGCAATCCCTGGTCTTATCGAGGGTGCATCACCGTCAATCGTATCGGCGCTTACTGGCCTTCTTGGCGGCGGCGTTGATAAGGACGCATTAATCCCAGGCTACACCTCGGACACTAAGATGAGTGAATATAATTATTCATATCTTAATGACCCTGACGCAGAATTTGATTTCTTCTCGCTTTACGGATTATGCGATTCACTGAAGGATAACAGCGATAAGGATATCAAGAAGTATGCTAACGATACTCTTGATAAGTTGAACGCACTTCTCCCGCTTTATAACAAAGCAAGCCAGAAGTACCTCGGCGTATTTGACGAAGCCATCAACAACGGCAGAGCGTTTGAAAACTACGGCGACTATCTGGCAGCTACGGGCGGCAGCGACACGATGACGAAGGATGAGTTAAGAGCCCTTAAAGTAAACGGCGTAGCCTTCGGCGACTGCGAGAAGACAGACGTTTCAAAGACAGTTGACGGTACCGTTACCGTTCCTGACGACAACAATTACGCTGCTTACTTCATCGACTGGATTAACGAAACGTTCTATTCCCTCGGCTCACCCGAAAGAGCAGAAAGTATTGCTGACGCATACTTCTATTTCGGAATGCAGGAGGGTAACCTCAGACTTTACCTTTCATACTTTATGGGCTTAGCTCTTATGGGCGGCGCTGACGTAAAGGTAGGCGGACAGTCTGTAACGTGGGATAACTACACAGACTTTAATTTAATGGACGTATTCCTTACCATTCTGCCAAACGGCAATCCTGCTTGTATTGAATCTCCTTACTACGTAGAGATGTGCTTAGGCTTTATGGTTTACTCGGGCGAGTTCGGCGACCTCGAGGCTTGCAAGAAGGAGGTTGAGGCTGCAAAGATTACAGAAAAGCAGCTTGAAGAATTCTGCGAGCACCTTAACGTTGACCGTGGGCTTTCTGGTTATCCTAAGAAGGAAATCGACGAATACCTTCAGAACGGCGACGTTGTTATCACAACTGACGACGAGGGCAACAGCAAGGCTGTAACTAAAAAGCCTTTCTCAGACGCTGCAACGGAATATCTGCTCGGCTGTGAAGACAACAACATCGGCGATTTCTACGAGGCTTGTACGGCTAACAACGTTAACGCTGCAAAGAACTTTGTATTTGAAGACGGCGACAAGAATAACGTCTACATCTTTGCAAACGGCGGCGAGGGCGGCTCTGCGCTTACCCTTATCGACAGAATCAACGCAGTTATCGCTTCTGAGCTTATTATCAGCAAGTTCGGCGATTCTGTAAGAAGCCACGGTACCTCTTTAAGAGGCGTAATCGACCCGCAGGCTTGCGTACAGAACTATTACTTTGACCAGATTCACGGCGTTAAGCCGCTGATTAAAGACTCATACGAATACGATAACGTTGCTCTTCCGAAGGACAAGGCTCTCCTTATTGCAAACGCTTCTCTCAACGGCGTTATCAATATGGCGTTTGACCCGACCTCAGTTATCGGTTCCTTTGTTGATATCAACAAGGTACTCGCCGACCTTCTTGATACAGAGGTTGACCTTCAGAGTGCGCTTCAGGACGTATGGATTAATCTTTATGAAAATCCGACAGAGGAAATTATCAAGCTTCTGCCTATTCTCGTAACTGCAATTGACGAGCTTATCGTACCTATCGTATTCAACAACGGTGACGCAAACGATAAGCCAGGCGAGCCAGGTAACGTTGAAGGTCAGTTATTATCTGGTCTTCTGAAGCTTCTTGACGGAAAAGCAGACATTGATTTACTCAATAAGCTTTACTACGGACGTCAGGACGTTGAGAGCGCTACTTATGACGATATTATGTCAATGCTTTACGAAACGACCTACGACGGAGAGGGACATCCTGTTTACGGCGACCCGAAGAAGTCCGAAAAGGTTATCAACGACGTTCTCAAAAACTACAAGGACGGCTTATTGGGCATCGGCGCTGCTAACCTCGACCTCAACAAGTCGCTCGTTCCTGTTCTCAAATGGCTCACAGCTACTACTGACGACGCAAGAAGCGAAGCAGGCGATATGGTCGGCTACTACAACGCTCCGTACGAAACGAGCGTTCCGAACTTCACTAATATCTACGTACTTGATAAGTTAATCGCAGGTGCGAATATTAACGATATCTCTAAGAAGCTCGCTGATAACAAGAGCTTCCAGGGCGACAACGCTTACCTTGCAGACGTTATCGAGGAGGCTGTAATCGAAATCGCCTCCTTCGCTACGGACGCAGTTGACATCTACGTTAACGGCGACGCAGGCAGAGGCTTGGCAGGTCACAAGGACGACCTCAGATACAACGCTGACGGTACAAAGGTATCGCAGAGCGGTCTTAACAATATATTTGTTGCACTTCCTCAGATTGTTGATATCATCGGTCAGCTTTATATCGAAAAGTACGAGGTTGATTCCGACTGGACGTATACATACAACGGCAAGATTGACACTGAGCCATACGCAAAGAAGGCTCAGAAGGGCTTAGCTAACTACACGCTTATCGAGTTCAAGAACCTCGCAAACGGCGGTACTGGCCCGCAGATTCTTGACGGCTTCGTAAATATCCTTATCGGCAACATCGTAAACGGCTTGCTCGATATACTCAACGATACAATTTCTGACGAAAACAACAAGATTTCAAAGAGCTTCCCGCTTATCCAGGGACTTCTCAACGACGGTCTTGGCGGTCTTGGCGAAAAGAGCCTTATCACAGACGTGCTTAACGGTCTGTTCCAGCTCAAGAGGAAGGACAACGCTTCGTTCACGCTTACAAAACAGCCCGCAACAGGCTTCACGGGCTTCAGCAACAAAAGCGGTATATTCCTTCTTTCTAACCTCTTCTTCGTGAAGAACGGTCAGAATCACGGTCTTGTTCCGTGGATTAAGGAACTCACAGATAAAAACAACAAGAACACGGTTGATTATAACCCGATAGCAGCACTCAAGACGAGCAAGGCTAAGCTTGCTTCGTCCTCGAAAGTTAACAAGTCGGCTGCAGGTAGTGATTATGACAAGCTCCTTTCTAAGGAAAATCTCAAGGCTGCTGAGAAGCTTGTCGACATACTCGACACGTTGCTTTCATCTCTCCTTAACAATACAACAGTTAACGGATTCACAGCAAATAGTAACGACGGCTTGCTTTCAGGCGTTGTAACAGTTCTCAGCGCATATCTCGGCGCACAGAACGTAAACGATATCGCAAAGCTGCTCAACAACTATTTATACTATATTACTGGCGAGAGCCACGGCACGGCAAGCACCAACGGCAAGATTGGTACTCAGCCGAAGGACGGCAAGGTTGACGCAAGTAAGGTTTACACACCTGAAAACCTTTCAAATCTTGTAATCCAGACTTACTCGCTCGTTGAAAACATCGTAGACTATCTGTTCTACAACTCAAAGAACGGCTTCCTTAATTCTTCTAAGGTTAAGGATTCAAACATGCTCGTCGGCGACGCTGTATGCGGTGTTATTTCACCAGACGCAGTAGCAATTCGTCTTAGCGACGGATATTCGGCAACGAAGGATGAGCTTTCAAAGTCCGACAGAAAGAACTGGAACTCCTACAAGGTAGAAATCACAGACGCTAACTGGGAAACGGGCTCCTACACCAAGGACTATCTCAAGTTCAGCGACACCTTCAAGGGCAAGGACAACAAGCAGGCGTTCTACGACGGCTTAGGCGAATCGCTCAACGGTATTGCCGCTATTGTAGGCGTACTTCTTACAAAGTCTTATACTGACAATACTCAGTCGAACAACTACTACAGCGCAATCCTCAATCCTGTGCTTGCTAATATTGCTAACGCAACGGGAGCAAAGGGCGTGCTCGGCGCAGACCAGTTCAACAAGCTCGCTAAGGAGAACGCTTCGCAGATGCTTGTTAAGGGTGTACTCACTCCTCTGTCAAACATCTTCAGCAATCTTTACGGCGCACCTGCTTCCTTCCTTCTCAACGTAATTAAGGGCGCGGCAGGCGTACTCGACGACGACTCGTTTATCGGCATTGTTAAATCGGCGCTCGCGCCTATCCAGCTGCTTGTTAAGAATGCGGCTGCCTTCCTCGGCAAGGACATCAGCAACCTTTCACCGACGCTTGCTGCTAAGCTCCCTGCACTCGCTGCAAAGCTTTCGCCTGCACTCTTCGGCAACGGTCTTTCACTTCCGACTAAGGACGTGCTTGTAACGCTTCTTAACAACATCACAATCAGCAAGCATAAGCTCAAGGACTTCATCGAGCTTCCGTCAATCGACTGGAAGAAGCTCGCAGCTGCAAAGACTCCTGCTGAGGTACTTCTCCTCATCTACGGTTATCTTGTAGATACGGTACTCAACTCTGACCTCATCTCAGGCATTATCGACAGCCTGGCTCCTGGTCTTACGAAGATGCTCAAGCAGCTCAGCGCAGTAGAAATCCTCAACATCCTTAATGAGATTATCGCTGCTTCACAGAGTCCTACCGAGGTATTCTGGACATTCCGCGAATACGTTGGCAAGATTACAAATACGTTCGTTTATCCAAAGGATATCCTTGCTTCCGACGCAACTAAGGCTGTCGGCCAGCTTGACGACATCGTAACTAACGTATTCCCGCTTCTTAACGCTCTCGGCGTTACGGATATCGAAAGCCTTAACGCTCTCGTTAACGACAAGCTTTACACAAACGACCTTCTTACAAAGGCTCTCAAGGGCATCTACGGCGCGCTCAACAAGGGTACTGCCGCAACGATTTTCAACGCTCTTGGTATGGACCTCAGTCCTAAGGGTCTTGCAAAGTATCTCACAAACAAGAGCTACGGCAGAACCTACACAAGCGCTGCTGCTAAGCTCAGAAAAGCAAAGAGCTGGGATAAGGTCGGCACTCTTAACTGGGGCTTCAAGGACGGCAGCTCAAAGGCTGAGCAGGGCTTCATCTACGGCATCTCTGCTGTACTTCGTCCGTTTAACGACATCCTTTCAATCTTCCTTGCAGAAGGAAATCTCAGCGACAATATCGACCTTGTAAAGGTTGTTAAGACGCTTGACCTCAAGGGCTCAACAAACATCCTCAAGGATGATTACGCAGGAACTCTTGATTACACGCTCAAAAACGGTATGCTGACGCTCGGCATCAGGTCTAACGTTAAGAACTTCGAGGGCAAGAAGAACCCGAAGAGCATTATCGAAATCGACCTCGTTCAGGTTATGAACGACCTTATGAAGAGCCTTCGCAGCAACGGCCTCAACGGCATCAGCCTCGGCACGAACGGTTACGAAAGCGCAGTAATTCCGCTTCTCGAAGCATTTATGTGCGACGGCGTCAAGACCTACAAGCAGTACAAGAAGGATTACAAGAAGGCTAAGGATAACCTCCTTGTTAACGTAATCAAGCCTGTAATCGGCCTTGTAGACGACATCACAAAGAAGCCGTTTGACACGGTAACAAAGATACTTCCTAACGTTGCTTACTTTATCGAAAGCAACGGCGTCGCTCAGGTAGTCGGCAACATTCTTGCTCCTATTACAAGCGACGACGGCTTGCTCGGCATTCTCAGAAAGCACGGCTTTGACCTCGACAAGTTTATCAAGCTTACGTTCGATAAGGACCTCGGCACAATCGTCAACGACCTTCTCGGCATTAAGTCTAAGCTGAAGATTAACCTTACCGATATGTCAAAGACTAACGTACAGGTAATCGTAGTTCCGCTTATCAATTCAATTCTTAAGAAGAACAATCTTCCGATTACGCTTCCTGACATCAGCTTCAAGCAGCTTGCAAGCCACGGTACAATCAAGGTTGTAAAGAGCGCTGCAAGAAACCGCGAGGGCAAGTTCAGAACGCGTCAGGTACAGTCAAGACAGGGCGAAACGCTCGTTGCTGTATTAAGATATGTATCTAATGTACTTATAAAGAATGCGTCAGGCCTCAGCGACATAATCTGCGGCATTGAAGCAGTACAGAAGAACGAAACAATCACAAAGGTTGTTCAGTGCGTATTCACACAAATCGGCCTTGCAAAGCAGGATGATATCGTACGCGCAGTATTCTACTTCCTGACTGAACAGGCTACCGATAAATTCTTCGATTACTCGAACTTCACCTACAAGGACAACTACACCTTCTCATGGGGCGATATGGATGAGGAATTCTGCCGCAAGCTCGCTCCAATGCTCGACGGTATGATAGGCTCGCTTCTTGAAGGCGGTCTTGCAGGACTTGTATCTGAAAAGCTTTACACCGACGAATTAGTCGGCAAGCTCGCAACGGGACTTTACGGCGCAGTTGAAGGCGTTAACATCAACGACGACATCGGCTCGCTGACTAACCTGCTTGCGATGACAGACATCGACTTTACAACGGGCAACGTTGCTAAGCTCCTTGTTGACGGCGATTACGGCAGAACGTATCCAGACGTTGCAGCAGTAATCAGAAACGCTGGCTCGTGGAGCAACGTAAAGGCAGAAAGCCTTAAGTTCGGCGTAAACGACAGAGATTCGTTCCTTAACGCTGTCGTTGCAGTTCTCCGCCCGATATTCGGTGTGCTCGACGTTATCCTCAACGACGCTTCGCTTAACATCTTCGACCTTGTTAAGATTCCTGGCTCGGACGGATATTCGTCAACAATCGTACCGCTTCTCGAAGCATTCGGCGTTTACAACATCAAGACTCAGTATCAGTACAGAGAAGATTGCTACAAGGCTTACGACAATGTACTTCTTGACATCATCAATCCTCTGTGGGATAAGGTCGAGGATATTCTCAACGCTCCGCTTCAGACAGTAATGAGCATACTTCCGAACCTTTCACTCTTCTTTGCTAACGACGGTCTGCTCCAGATAGTTGATAACCTTCTTACACCTGTATCAGCTCTCCTCGAAGCAATCAGACCTATCGTTGATATCAACAAGCTTCTTGACGCACTCGGACTTGACGTTCCGAAGCTCCTTAAGGATAAGGTTGGACTGTCACTCAGCAAGTTTGACCTTTATGACCTTCCTGGAACACTCAGTCCTCTCGTTGGCGCTGACAACGTAGTTAACACGGTTAACAGCGTACTCGGCATAATCAAGATTAAGGACAATCCGCTTGGTCTTGAGCTTCCTGACATCGACTGGTTCCAGCTTGCAAGCCACGGTGAATTCATCACAGACGGCACCTCGCAGGTTGCAACCTACGGCAAGAGAATTTACGTAGTTGCTGACGAAGACGAAACACTTATCGCGCTTCTCAGATTCCTTATCAACACGATTAACTACAAGGACAACTACAACCAGATTGTTGGACTTATCACAGGTCTTCTTGGCGACAACGTTGACGAAAGCCTTGCAGGAACGATTAACGACGTTCTTGGAATGCTCAAGGGCGACGCCGACCAGGTAATTTCAGACCTCGTTGAGCTTCTCCAGCAGATTGCAGGATAATTCAATGAAAAAAGGGCTTCCTTGGGGAAGCCTTTTTTCAGTATTCAGTATTCGGTATTCAGCTCGTTGGCGGACTTTATCCATACCTATTATAATCGGGTGCGGGCAGCGCCCGCCCACAAACTGCTAACTGCTAAATGACTAAGGGCAAATGCCCGTGCTCAAAAAGTTCTTGTATATTGACACATTATTTAGTATAATAATACTATGTTATCTTGGGCTTACCCGAAACGGCTATGGGTTTGCCCCACTGGTGGTGAAATAATGCTCGGAAAATACGTTAGGGTCAAGGTCGTTAGACCTATCGGCTCTGATGATGAAGCGGGCTACACCTATCCACTCAACTTCGGCACAGTTTACGGCAACGAAAAGCAGACTGCTTTTATTATGGGGATACATCATCCCGTGCGTAATTTTGACGGCAGGGTTATTGCCGTTATGAGCGACAGAAAAGCAAAAAGCTATATTTGGATAGTAGCACCGAAAAGCACCCGCTTCATTATTAATGATATCAAAAACTATATTAATCTTGAAAAGGACTTCCCTACCTACAGGGTTGAATGTCTTTACGAAAGCAGCTGCGGCGCAGTCGTTTACAGGGACATTCGCGGCGAGGTCAGATTTTTGCTGATTAAAAATAACCGCTCGGCGCATTGGGGCTTCCCGAAGGGTCACATCGAGCCAGGCGAAACGAAAAAGCAGACGGCGTACCGCGAGGTGCTTGAGGAAACGGGAATTCATATCACAATCCACGACGGCTACGAATGCGTGTCAAAGTACAAAATCCGCGACCTTATCGAAAAGACTGTTTCGATTTTCGTAGGAACGACTAAGGACACGCACACGTCTATTCAGGCTGAGGAGATTGAGGATTATATCTGGCTGACGTACGACAGGGCTATGAGTCTGCTCAAATTTGACAACGACAAGAATATCCTGTCGTCAGCGTACAAATTCCTCAACGAAAATAATTATATTTAGGAGAAGCTTATGCAAGAGGTTTGCAGAACTATACAGGAATTTTTGACGGCTCACGGTATACCCGACTGGCTCGTAGTGTTCATCATTTCGCTCTGCCCGATACTTGAATGCAGGCTCGGAATGTTTACAGCCATCGTGCTGCTACAGATGAACCCGTTTGTCGGCTTTGTTATCAGCTTTATCGGAAACATACTTCCTATACCGTTTATTCTTCTGCTTATTAACAAAATTTTTGAGCTGCTCAAAAAAATCCCCTACGTCAAGGTGCCGATTATCTGGCTTGAGGAAAAAACGCTCAAAAAGAAGGACAAAATCGACAAGTACGGAATATGGGGACTGCTGTTTTTTGTAGCAATTCCCCTTCCTGGAACGGGCGGCTGGACGGGCGCGCTGCTTGCGTCGCTGCTCCACCTCGACAGAAAAAAGAGCTTCGGCATTATCGCAATCGGCGTGTTTATCGCAGGTCTGATTATCACAATTCTTTCGCTTATTGTCGGAGCGGCAGTATTTAACTGATATGGAAAAGGAATATATGATAAGCCTTTGCAGGGCTTATCTTTACGGCGAAAGCGTTACGCTTGACGAAAACGTTGATTTTTTCAGGCTGTACAGGCTTTCTAACGCGCACAACCTGAGCGCTATCGTGTTCTGCGTGCTCAATACGGCGAAGAATAAGGACGCAGTGCCTCTAAACGCCTTTAAACGCTTCGAAAACGATTTTATGGAAGCTGTTATACGATACGACTTCCAAAGCGCTCAAAAGGCTGAAATCGGCGCTCTGCTCGAAAAGAGCGGCGTGCGCCACGTTTTCTTTAAGGGCGCAGAGCTCAGAGAGCTGTACCCCGTACCCGAAGCGCGCGCTATGGGCGACGTTGACGTGCTGATTGACGAGGCTGAGCGCGAAAAAGTTAAATCGCTTATGACGGCTGACGGCTTTGAATGCCGCGCCTCAAACGGAAACGTTTACGAATACACGAAAAACGGGCTTTTGTGCGAAATGCACACGAAAATTATCAGCGGAAAAATCGGCGGCTGCGACCTTGAAAAAGCCTTTGACGACGCCATTTCGCACGCCGAGTTCAGCGGATATACAGGCTCGCTTGATATTAACTACCACCTTGCGTATCTTATCGCGCACACGGCGCACCATTTCTGGTTTTACGGCGCAGGCGCAAAGCTTATACTCGACCTCGCCGTTGTGCTTAAAACGTGCGATATTGATATCGACGTCGTGCTGAAAATACTTAGCTCCTGCGGTCTTGGCGACTTTGCGAGGGTTATACTCAGCGTAACGCAAAAATGGTTCGGCTGCGGACGTGATTTCGGCACAGACACGGCGAGCACCGAAAAATTCCTTCTGAGCTACGGCGCGTTCGGCAATTCGGGCAGGAACAAGGCTGCCGTAATCAAGCGCAAGGATATGGAAAGCGGCGGCAAAGGCGGCAATATCGGAACTAAGCTGCGACTGCTGTTTCCGCCGTACGAAAAAATGAGGAATATCCCCTACATCAGCTTTATTGACGGCAAGCCGTATCTTGTGCCTGCCGCGTGGGCGTACAGGGCTTATTATAACTTGAAAAACAGGCGTGATTTTGCAAAAAACGCAACGTCCGCGCTGTCAAGTGATGAAACAAAAAAGGAAGCTCAGCGCGAGCTCAGCTTCTTCAGGGAGATTGGATTGTTATGACTGCATTAATATGTCTGATAGCAATTGTTGCTATTATCATAGTTGTATTTTTGACGTGGCTTTTGTCGTACCGCGCCGATGGCAAATGCCCGACGTGCGCGCTGAAGCACCTCGGCAGGGGCAAGCTCACTATCGATATAAAGGACGAACCGAATTACGACAACAACGTATCGCCTACTCCGATTATGGGCTGGTCGAGCTGGAATTTGCTTCGCAACCACATCGACGAGGACGCGATTTACGACACGGCAAAGGCTATGCGCGACAGCGGACTTGCTGCCGCAGGCTACGAATACATCAACATCGACGACTGCTGGCAGAGCACTATGCGCGACAGCGACGGCAAGCTTCAGGGCGACTTAGAGGCGTTCCCGTCAGGCATTGAGGAGCTTTGCACGCGCGTTAACTCGCTCGGCTTAAAGCTCGGTATTTACTCGTCTAACGGCACTCTGACGTGCGAGGATATGCCAGCCTCTCTCGGCAACGAGGAGCTGGACGCAAAGACGTTCGCTTCGTGGGGTATCGAATACGTCAAGTACGATTTTTGCCACAACAAAAAGCTTACGGGCTCAACGCCGATTATCGAATTTGCCGACATCAATAAGCCTGGCGAAAGAAGCGAAATCAGGCTTCGTCCCGACCACGCAAAGTACACGGGCAAGGCAAAAGAGGTCAAGTGCGACGAGCTTCCGAGCAAGCGCGGAATGGGACTCATCAATCACGGCGCAGGTACGGCTTCGTTTAACGTTGACGTGCCTATGAGCGGCGATTACATAATGACAATTCATTATCACAAAAGCATTCTTCACGGCAGACAGTATCTCCAGGTTGTAATTAACGGCAGGCTTTACGAGGTATATATGCCGTCAGGCTTTTCTATGTCGCACGACGCAAAGGTTCAGCTTGAGGTAAAGCTCGATTCGGGCGACAACAAAATCACCTTCCAGAACCCCGTCGTTACTATGGCTGACTCGTCGTATATTCAGTACAAGCGTATGGGCGACGCGCTCAGGGACGCGTCGCGCGCGTGGGCAGCTTTCACGGGCGGCGAGGAAAAACCGATTACGTTTTCAATTTGCGAATGGGGCTTTGCTCACCCGTGGAACTGGGGACGCAAGGCAGGTAATATGTGGCGCACGACAATGGATATTACGCCAAAATGGAGAAGGATTAAGGCGATTTACAACAAGTCCGTTGACCTTTATAAATTCTCAGGTCCAGGCCACGTTAACGACCCCGATATGCTCGAGGTTGGCAACGGCAAGCTCACCGACGACGAAAACCGCACGCACTTTACGCTTTGGTGTATGATGGCGGCTCCGCTTGTGCTCGGCAACGACCTTCGCCGTCTTGCCGACGGCTCGTCGAACAGCAGATTTCTGCTCGACACGCTGACTAACAACAGCCTTATCTTAATCGACCAGGACCCGCTCGTTAAGGCGGCAAAGAGAATAAGGAAATCCCCTGTTCTCGACATTCTTGCGCGTCCGCTTGCAAACGGCGACACGGCGCTTTGCTTCTTCAACAAATCAGGTAAGGAGCGTCCAGTTGAATTTGAGCTTGACTCACTTCAGGACTTCAAGTATCTTAATTTCAAAAGAGCTGCGGGCAACTACGAAATTCACGAGCTGTGGTCGGACGACCGCTACGCCGACACAAAAATCAACGTCAAAATCCCGAAGCACGGCGTTGCAGTATATCGCATATCACAGTAAATAAAAATACGGCATTTTTGTGCCGTATTTTTTTTGCATTTCTATTGAAATAAGATTTTTATCAGTATATAATATAACCGATTATAATATTCGGAGGGAAACCTATGAATAAATTTATGGACAAGGATTTTTTGCTTGACACCGAAAGCGCAAAAAGGCTATTTCACGAATACGCAGAAAATATGCCGATTTGTGACTATCATTGTCATTTGAGTCCGAAAGAGATTTATGAAAACAAACAGCCGTCGGACATATCACAGCTTTGGCTGTCGGGCGACCATTACAAGTGGCGCGCAATGCGCTCCTGCGGCGTTGACGAAAGATACTGCACGGGCGACGCAACGCCTAAGGAGAAGTTCCTCAAGTTCGGCGAAACGCTCGGCTGGTGCATCGGCAATCCGCTCTATCACTGGGCGCACATCGAGCTTCAGCGCTACTTCGGCATTGACACGCCGCTGAGCGGCAAGACTGCCGAGGATATTTACGAGAAGGCGAACGAGGCTATCGCAAACGGCGATTTCAGACCGCAGAGCCTTATTGAACGCTCAAACGTAAAGGTTGTATGCACAACCGACGACCCGATTGACACGCTCGAATACCACAAGCTGCTTGCTGAGCAGGATTTACCGTTCAGGGTGCTCCCCTCCTTCCGTCCCGACAAGGCGCTGAATATTGAGAACGAAGGCTTTGCAGAGTATATTGAGGCTCTCGGCAAGGCCGCAGATATGGAGATTAAAAACACCGGCAATGTTGTGACTGCACTATGCAAACGCGCTGAGTATTTTGACAGCGTTGGATGCAAGGTTTCAGACCAAGCTTTCAATTACGTTCCTTATAACACGGAAGCCTCCGCGGGAAAAGCGTTTGATAAAGCAATCAAGGGCAAACCGCTTACTCAGGATGAAATTGACGCATATAAAACAACCGTTATGCTTTATCTCGGAGCTAAATACAAGCAACTCGGCTGGGCTATGGAAATACATATCGGCGCTATGAGAAACAACAATACGGCAATGTTTGAAAAGCTCGGCGCGGACGTAGGCTTTGACAGCGTGGGCGACTGCGAAATCGCACAGCCGCTTTCACGTTTTCTTGATAAGCTTTGCGAGGGCGACTGCCTGCCGAAAACGATACTGTTTAACCTCAACGACAAGGATAACACCGTGCTTGCAACAATGCTCGGCAACTTCCAGAGTAGCGAAACGGCAGGCAAAATCCAGTTCGGTCCCGCGTGGTGGTTCCTTGACACAATGGACGGTATGACGGCGCAGATGAAGTCGCTCGGCAACCTCGGCGTGCTCGGCAAATTTGTCGGTATGGAAACCGACAGCCGCAGCTTTACGTCCTACGGACGTCACGAATACTTCCGCCGTATTATGTGCCGCCTGCTCGGACGCTGGGTCGAGGACGGCTGGTACGCCGACGACGAGGAAATGCTAAAGCAGATTGTTCAGGGCATCTGCTACAACAACGCTATTGAATACTTCAAGTTTTAATATACGGAGGGCAACAAAAATGAATTTGAATTTACGACCAAAGGAAGAATGTACTTTTGATGAAATTTCGCTCGGCGAAATTATGCTTCGTCTTGACCCTGGCGAGGGCAGAATTAAAACCGCCCGCTCGTTCAGAGCATGGGAGGGCGGCGGCGAATACAACGTTGCACGCGGTCTTCGCCGCTGCTTCGGACTGAAAACCTCAGTCGTTACCGCTTTTGCAGAAAACGAAATCGGCTATCTTATGGAGGATTTAATCCTGCAGGGCGGCGTTGACACAAGCCTTATCAAGTGGGTGCCGTACGACGGCATCGGCAGAACTGTAAGAAACGGTATCAACTTCACGGAGCGCGGCTTCGGCATCCGCGGCGCTGTAGGCGCTTCCGACAGGGGCAACACAGCCGCTTCTCAGCTCAGACCCGACGATATCGACTGGGATTACATCTTCGGCACGCTCGGCGTTCGCTGGCTTCACACGGGCGGTATTTACGCGGCTCTTTCCGAAACTGCCGCCGAAACTACTATCGCCGCAGTAAAGAAGGCGAAGGAATACGGCACAATCGTGTCTTACGACCTCAACTACCGTCCGTCGCTCTGGAAGGACATCGGCGGTCAGGCTAAGGCGCAGGAGGTCAACCGCGAAATTGCAAAGTACGTTGACGTTATGATAGGCAACGAGGAGGACTTTACGGCTTCGCTCGGCTTTGAGGTAGAGGGCAACGACGCCGACCTCAAGGAGCTTAATATGGACGGCTACTACAAGATGATAGAAACCGTTACGAAGGCGTACCCGAACTTCAAGGTTATCGCAACGACGCTTCGTACGGTTAAGACGGCTACCGTCAACGACTGGAAGGCTATTTGCTGGGCTGACGGCAAAATCTACAACTCGCTTGAATTCCCCGCTCTTGAAATCCTCGACAGAGTCGGCGGCGGCGACAGCTTTGCAAGCGGCCTTATCTACGGTCTTATGACTTACGAGGACGCACAGAAGGCAGTTAACTACGGCGTCGTTCACGGCGCACTCGCTATGACTACGCCTGGCGACACATCAATGGCTTCGCTCAAAGAGGTTGAGGCTAAGGTTGGCGGTGCAGGCGCTCGCGTACAGCGTTAATTTTGAATCTTTTTCCGCTCGGCTTCGTTACGCCGTCAATTCGGCTCGGTCACATACACAGCGTATGCTCACGTCGACCAAATTGCCGACAAGCCTTGCATAACAAAAAAATCTTCTAAAATTCTAATAAACTTAAGGAGCATAATATGAGTAACAGAATCGAAACCTTATCAAAAATTCAGGAGGTCGGCATTGTTGCCGTTGTTCGAGCAACATCAATTGAGCAGGCTGAAAAAATCACCGACGCTTGTATCGCAGGCGGCGTTGCGGCTATTGAGCTCACCTTTACCGTACCTCACGCAGACAAGCTTATCGAGGCTATGAGAGCAAAGTACAACAGCGGCGAAATCATCATCGGCGCAGGCACCGTTATGGACGCCGCAACGGCAAGAATTGCTATTTTAGCAGGCGCTGAATACGTTGTTGCTCCTTACTTTGACCCCGAAACAGTACGCTGCTGTAACCGTTACGGTATTCCGTCAATGCCTGGTATTTACACTCCCACCGAGGCTGTACAGGCTATGGAATGCGGCGCTGACGTGCTCAAGGTATTCCCTGGCGACCTCGCAGGTCCTCGCTTTATCAAGGACATTCACGGTCCTATTCCTCACGCAGTTATGATGCCGTCAGGCGGCGTTGATATCGACAACGTTAAGAAATGGATTAAGGCAGGCGCTATCGCAGTAGGCGCAGGCTCCTCGCTCACAGCAGGCGCAAAGACAGGCGAATACGAAAAGATTACCGAAACGGGCAAGATTTTTGTAGAACGCATTAAGGAAGCAAGAGCAGAAATGAAAAAATAGTTTTCTAAACTATTTTTTCATTAGTATTCAGTACTCAGTATTCGGTATTCAGTATTCAGTTATTGGGTGGACTCTGTCCACACCTGATTATATGCGGGCTGATAATATCAGCCCCTACAAATATCACCGCAACGTCCGTGTAGGGGCGGATACCATCCGCCCGTTAAAATGCCCGTGCGGCGAGCACCCGAAATTCATAATTCACAATTCATAATTCATATGGAGATAATACTATGCAACATACTAATCTTAACGGCAGAGTTGCTGTTGTAACAGGCGGCGGCGGAGTTCTTTGCGGCGCATTCGCAAAAACTCTTGCAAAGCAGGGCTGCAAGGTTGCAGTTCTTGACCTCAACGAAGAAGCGGCGCAGAAATGCGCTGACGAAATAAACGCCGACGGCGGTACGGCTATTGCAGTCGGCTGTAACGTGCTTGAGCTTGAATCAATGCAGCAGGCGCGCGACGTGATTAACGAGAAGCTCGGCACCTGCGACATTCTTCTTAACGGCGCAGGCGGCAACAACCCGAAGGGTACGACGACGAAGGACACGCTTGAAAAAATTGACCTTGTTCAGAAGGACGAAAACGTCAAGACCTTCTTTGACCTCGACCCTAACGGTATCAGCTTTGTGTTCAATCTCAACTTCCTCGGCACGCTTATTCCCACGCAGGTTTTCGCGCGCGATATGGTGGAAAAGGAAAACACCTGCATCGTTATGGTAACATCGATGAACGCGTTCCGCCCGCTTACGCGTATTCCCGCTTACTCGGCGGCTAAAGCGGCTGTAAAGAACTTTACGGAGTGGATGGCTGTTCACTTTGCGCCGATGGGTATTCGCGTTAACGCGATTGCTCCTGGCTTCTTCTCAACTAAGCAGAACGCGGCGCTCCTCTGGAACGAGGACGGCTCGCCGACAGAACGCACAGGCAAAATCCTTGCCGCAACTCCTATGGACCGCTTTGGCAAGCCCGAGGAGCTTGACGGCGCGCTTCTCTTCCTTTGTGACGAGGCGTACAGCGGCTTCATCACGGGCGTTAACATCCCCGTCGACGGCGGCTTCAACGCGTATTCAGGCGTATAAAAGAGCATTAGAAAAAGGAATGTCGGGTGACATTCCTTTTTTTGTTTTAAGCTTTAAGCTTGATGGTATCCGCCCCTACTTTGGCCTTTGGCCTATTCGTTGCTATCTACTTCGGTATAATCAACCTCTGGAGCTTCCTCGGGTTCATCGGGGATAACGATAGCGCATACAACGTATGCAACGAGTCCGCTGCCGCCGATGAGGGTGATGAACACCCAGATAAGACGGATAATCGTAGCGTCCATATCAAAATACTTTGCAAGTCCAGCGCAAACGCCCGAAAGCATCGCATTTTTCTTATCTTTATATAACTTCTTCATAGTATTGTCCTTTCGTTAGAAAATGGCGGGCGGATGGTATCCGCTCCTACTTTGGTCTTTGGCCTAAAAATCACTTGCGTGATTTTTCGGTTGCCTCCCATAAACCATTAAGATAGCATACGCCGAGTGCGCGGTCGTACAGTCCGTAACCTGGTCTTGCAACCTCGCCCCAAATCATTCTGCCGTGGTCGGGACGAACGTAGCCGTCAAAGCCCTCCTCCTGAAGCGCCTTGACAATTTCGTACATATCAAGCGAGCCAGCCGCGCTTTCGTGAGCCGTTTCGTTAAACCACTGCTCGTTGTGCTGAACGTTGCGAAGATGAGCGAAATAAATCCTGTCCTTCGCGGTGTGGATAATCTCTACCATATCGTTGTCGGGGCTTGCGCCGAGTGAGCCCGTGCAAAGCGTTAAGCCGTTATATTTGCTCGGTACGATTGAAAACAGCTTTTCAACAGCTTCCTTACCCGTAATAATTCTCGGCAGACCGAAAATGCCCCACGGCGGGTCGTCGGGATGGATAGCCATTTTGACATCGCACTCCTCGCATACGGGCATAATTGCGTCAAGGAAGTATTTGAGGTTGTTCCACAAGTCGTCAGCCGTGACGTTCTTATATTTCTCAAAAAGCTCCTTGATTTCGCCCATACGCTCCGTTTCCCATCCAGGCATAGCGTAGCCGTTTGAGTTGTCGTCAATCTCGCGGAACATATCCTCGGGGCTTTTGCCCTCAACCTGCTTGCCGTCGTACGAAAGGCAAGTCGAGCCGTCTGGAAGCGGCATATACAAATCCGTTCTCGTCCAGTCGAAAACAGGCATAAAGTTGTAGCATATAACCTTTACGCCAACCTTTGCAAGGTTGCGGATTGAGGTCTTGTAATTTTCGATATATTTATCCCTCGTCGGAAGTCCGATTTTGATGTCCTCGTGAACGTTAACGCTCTCGATACACTCCATTGTAAGTCCTGCGGCGGTGATTTCGTCGTACATCGCCTGCACGCGCTCCATCGTCCACGCCTCGCCCGCAGGCAAATCGTGAAGCGCAGGCACAACGCCGACAACGCCGGGAATCTGCTTGATTTGTTCAAGGCTTACGGTGTCCTTTTCCGCGCCGAACCAGCGAAAAGTCATTTGCATAGCATTACCTCCTTTGATAATACAATTTTATCATATAATCGCGGGATGTTCAATAGAAAATTGTGAATAAAAGCGAGCGATGACGCAAGGCGCTGTTTCGCGTCGTGCGTTATTGTTACAAAAATCAATATTTACTTTATATTATATATATGGTATAATGTATTTAATTATCTTATGCGAGGAATGAGAAGTATATGAAAAAACCAATTACAAAGATTCTTTCGGTTGTTCTTTCGCTTATGCTTGTGCTCGGCTCAATTTCGTTTGTCGCATATGCAGAGGACACAGTTAATTGGAGTTATGACAGCGATACAAAAACCTTATACATTAGCGGCAGCGGTTCAATGGATAATTATGAAAGCCAGTATTCTACACCGTGGAATTCTAACATTCTCGCTATTGAAAACGTTGTAGTTGAGGACGGCGTTACGGCTGTCGGCGGCTATGCTTTTTGCGGTGCTGAAAATCTGAGCAGCGTTACCCTTGCTGATAGTGTCAAAACTATCAACGAGTATGCATTTGCCTCCTGTCCAGCGCTCCACGAGTTGAGCCTGAGCAGTAATGTAACTAAAATTGCCGATTATTCGTTTGCTTATAACGGCATAAGCGCCAAGGAGTTTACGCTCAAAGCGCCTGTCGGTTCATATGCGCTGCATTATATTATCAAAAACAATCGCAGCACGACCACTAACAGAATTAATTTTGAAACGGACAACGTAACCTGCGGCGAGTATTCCGTACGCATTTCACAGTCTGGCGGTATGTATGCGTATTATCCTTTTACGCCAGAATATGACGGTGCGTTCAGGTTTTATTCCACAGGTAACCACGATACGCGCGGTTACATTTTTAACAGCAATTATCAGCAGATTGCATATAATGATGACGGCGGCGACTCAACAAACTTCCTTATCAGCTCAATAAGCCTTGAAAAAGGCAAGACGTATTACTTCGGCGCACGTATTATGAACTCTTCGCTCAAGGGCTCGTTTAACGTGTTTATTGAGCCAGTTGAATATACCGTTACGTGGAAGAACGAGGACGGCACCGTGCTTGAAACAGATACCGACGCAGCGTCAGGCACAACGCCGACCTATAACAGCGCAGCACCGACAAAGGCTGCGGATTACGACTACACCTACGAGTTCAGCGGCTGGACTGACGGCACGAACAGCTATAGTTTGACCGACACTCTTCCCGCTGTTACAGGCAACGTAACCTACACGGCTACCTTCACGGCAACGGCAAAGCCGAAGGACGAGGTAAGCATTACGACTTCTGACGAAATCGACGTTAACCTTTATCTTGTGGACACAGGTGCTGAGGAAACCGTTGAATTCACCTTCAACACCACGCCTGGCGAACAGCAGGATACGCAGGAAACGAAGACTGTTGATTTTGATTCGCTTCCGACAGTCGGCGGCAAGAAGAAGCTTGCAATCACAGTTGCTCCTGCACAGATAAGAGATAACATCGGCATCGTTATCAAAAACGCCGCAGGCGACGTAATAAGAAGCTATGAGAATTACTCAGTAGCAGAATACTGCGACGAAATAGTTGGCGGCAACTACGCTGACGCTATCAAGACGCTTGCACTTTCAGTTCTCGACTACGGCAAGGCAGCATCTGCCTTCTTCAATTACAACACCGCAGCATTTACAGACGATTACAACTTCGGCAACTTCACATTCGATACAACAGACTTCACAGCAGCTGCAAACGGTATTAACGTATCAGCGGTTCGCTATGTTGCAACGGCTGTTCCGTCACTTCGTTTTGAGGTTAATATTCCTGAGTCAGTAGCAGTAGAGCTTACTGCAACGACAGACAAGGGCTACGAGGCTAAGTTCGTTAAGGTAGAGAATGACGTTATTCTTCAGGTAACAGGCATTCCTGCTGCAAAGCTTGGCGAAACAATCACAATTACTGTATCAAACGGCGCAACAATTCAGTACACACCGCTTGTGTATGCATATATGGCTGCAAAGAATAGTAACACAGACGTTGCAAAGCTCGGTAACACAGTCGGTTGGTACTGGCAGTCTGCAAAAGCTGTATTCGCATAATGGAGGGCTTAATATGACAAAATTTGAATACAAAGAGCCTGAATTTATCGTAGTACAGGCTAACACAGAGGACGTGCTTACAGCTTCTGGAACGCTTCCGACGGCAAGCTCCAACTGGGACACGGGTGCTAACGGAAACAACGGCGGCGTAGGCTTCGGCTTTACAATTTAGTTGACATAACTGTTATTGATACTGCCCTGCAGAAATGCGGGGCAGTTTTTTAAACTTAGACTTGACT
>JAFWKC010000122.1 GCA_017514345.1 Eubacterium sp. | reverse complement strand
GCCATAAAAACTCCGAACTTATCAATAATTAACAATCTTGTTTATTTTACTACAAATTCTCTTGAAAGTGAAGACATTTTTTGATAAAATTTATTTAATATAAAATGTAAAGGTGATAATATGGAAATACTAAAATTAAACCCTGTTTTCAAGGATTATATATGGGGCGGTAACAGGCTCAGAGATGATTTCGGCTTTGACACGGGACTTGAAAAGACTGCCGAGGGTTGGATGCTTTCATGTCACACGGCAGGTATGAACACAATTGACGGCGGCGAATTTGACGGCAAAACGCTCAACGAGGTTATCGACGAGGTCGGCGAGGAAAAGCTTTGCGGCACAAACTGCCTGAAGTTCCCGTATTTCCCCGTGCTTATCAAATTCATTGACGCGAGGGATAATCTTTCAGTTCAGGTACATCCCGACGACGAATACGCACGCCGTGTAGAAAACGAATTCGGCAAAACGGAAATATGGTACGTGCTTGACGCAGCCGACGGCGCAGAGCTGATTTACGGCTTTAAAGACAAAATCACAAGCGAGGAATTCAGACAGTCGATTAACGACGGCACGCTGCTTGACAAGCTCAACAGCGTCAAGGTAAAGAAGGGCGATTTGTTCTTCATTGAGGCAGGCACTGTTCACGCCATAGGAAAGGGCGCGCTTATCGCCGAAATCCAGCAGAACTCAAACTGCACCTATAGGGTGTACGATTACGGCAGAGTTGGCGCAGACGGCAAGCCGCGCGAGCTTCATATTGACAAGGCTGTCGACGTGTCAAAAACCGAGCCGCCGAAGTACGAAATCAGGCCTATGGGCGACAAGGAAATTCACGACGGCTACGCAAGTCAGCTGCTCACGACGTGCGAGCTTTTCACAGTAAAAAAATACGACGTTGAAAAATCAGTTTCGCTTTTTGCCGATGACAAAAGCTTTAATCACATTCTTGTGCTTGACGGTCACGGCACGGTTGACGGTATTGAAGTTAAAAAAGGAGCTTCGCTCTTCGTGCCTGCGAATTACGGTGAATACACCGTCAGCGGAAAAATGGAAATAATTGTAACGTCAATATGACGAATAAAAATCACTCCCCTGCACATCATAGTGTAAAAGGAGTGATTTTTTTGAAAATATTAGGAAAAATTGCGCTGATACTGAACATTATCGGCGGCATAAACTGGGGGCTTATCGGTCTTTTCAAATTTGACCTCGTAGCGTGGATTTTCGGCGGTCAGGACGCCGTGCTTGCAAGGATTATTTACGCCCTTGTCGGCGTTGCGGCAATCTATTGCATCAGCTTTCTTTTCCGCGAAAAAGCACTTGATTAATAAAAGGCTTGCAGCTTGATGCTGCAAGCCTTTTGACTCTTATAGTTTTTCCTGCATTTCGTTCTTTATTTTAGCGAGAATCCGCTTTTCAAGGCGCGAGATATACGACTGCGAAATTCCCATTTTGTCCGCAAGCTGCTTTTGCGTCAGCACCTGACGTCCGTCAAGCCCGAAGCGTTCGTACATAATGCTTTTTTCCTTTGGGTTAAGGTGCGCGACGATATAGCGAAGCAGGCGTTTTTCATCCTCATATTCTATTTCCTCGCTTATCTCGTCGGGCTCGCTTCCGAGCACGTCGCGAAGCGTCAGCTCGTTGCCGTCCCAATCAATTGAAAGCGGCTCGTCAAACGACATCTCTGCCTTTGAATTCGACGCTTTTCTCAGGTACATAAGTATCTCGTTTTCGATACAGCGCGAGGCGTACGTCGCAAGCTTTATGTTTTTGTCGGGGTCAAAGGTTTTGACAGCCTTCATCAGTCCAATCGTGCCGATTGACACTAAATCCTCGGTGCCAGCAGTCGGACTGTCGTACTTTTTTGCGATGTATACGACAAGGCGCAGATTGTGCGTGATTAGCATATCGCGGTTTGAGTTGTCGCCACGCCTTAGCTGCTCAACGATAGTTTCCTCCTCCTCGCGCGTCAGCGGCTCTGGAAGCGTTTCAGGGCCGTTTATGTAGTAGCAGTAACGCTTATAAAACAGCAGATTGATAAGAAAGTTTAACAGTTTCATTTTGCACCTCAAACAGATAGAATTTCTGGATTTATTACAGCTGAAAAGCCGTCGCTTTTCATCTCGTCACTCAGCGCGACGTAGACGTTGCCGACCTCCTCGCGTCCTCGCGGCGTTTCTACAGTCACCCTATCGGGCTTAAAGGACGTCATAAACGCCTTGCCGCTTACGGTTGATGTCGGAATTAGCCTTGCGCCGCCGTCGTTCATAATACCCTTTACGCGCTCGCTGTCGGCAATTATTACTGGACTGCCCGAAAACGGCTCACGAAGCTTGTTTCCCGTATCGCAAAGGGCTTTCAGCGTGACTGAATTTCCGTCGTTTTCAACGGTCAGCGTGTACGTTTCGCCGCCCGTAAGCTGTCTGTTGTACAGTCGTACAACGAAGCACGAAATTATGTATGCCAAAAAAGCCGAGCCAACAAGTCCCCGTGCGCTAATATCAAGGTAAACTGTTCCGTTTGACATCGTTACGTACGGTGTTTTTGTAAGCAGCGCAAGACCGTAGACTGCGCCGAGAAACGCAAAGCTCATTATATAAAACAATATATATGTGCTAAGAAAGCCCGCTGCTCTGTCAAACGAAAACGCGGTAATAATAATCAGCGCCGCGGCAAGCGCCTTTGACATAACGGACAGCACGGAAGGTATGTCGGCAAGGATTATTAACGAATACGCGCCGCCGAGCACGGACGCGATTATAAAGCGAAGGGTAACAGCCTTTTTCTTTGTGATTTTTGCCGTCGCCAACAGCAGAAAATACGTGATGAAGAAGTTGACGACGAACAGCACGTCTACGTAGATAACAATAAAAATCCCCCCTGCAAGACCATTATAGTTTGCAGAGAGGACAATATTTGTCGTAAAGCGTTTTTAATTATGAATAATTAATTTTGTTGAGCTAAGCTCACACTTTAGCATAAAGCTTAAAACTAAGCTTTATAATACATATAGTACTGGCACTTAATCGTGCCGTTATAGAGCTTACGGCGTTTATCGGCTTTGCGTCCGAAGGCTTTTTCAAATTCCTCGTCGGGTGAGATTATGCCGTACGACCAGCCGTATTTTGACACGAAGCGCTCACCCATCGCCCTGTAAATCTCCTTTGCCGCCTTGTAGTCGAGCATTCTTTCGCCATACGGCGGATTGGTGACGAGCGTTCCCTTTTCAGTCGTCGGCGCAAAGTCCTTCACGTCGCGCACGGTGGTGTTTATAAATTTTGAAACGCCTGCGCTTTTTGCGTTTTTGAGAGTAAGCTCAACAGCGTGCTCGTCAATATCGCTGCCAAAGGCGACAAAATCAGTATCGGTTTTTATCAAATCGCGGCTTCGTTCGCGCTCGCTCATCCATACGCTTTCGGGTATAAGCCCCCAACGGTCAACCTCAAAATTTCTGTTGCTTCCAGGCGCGATATTATTAGCAAGCATTGCGCCCTCAACGAGTATCGTTCCGCTGCCGCAGCACGGGTCGTAAAGCGTGTGATAGTGCCTGAGTTTACTGAGCTGGCACATAGCGGCGGCAAGCGTTTCGCGTATCGGCGCATCATTACCCTGCGGTCTGTAGCCGCGCTTGTGGAGTGCCGCGCCGCTCGTATCAAGCATAATAGTAACCTCGTCCTTCATAATAGAAAACTGTATCTGATGAACGGGTCCAGTTTCTTCAAACCAGTTAATTCCGTAATCCTCGGACAACGAGGTTACGACAGCCTTTTTGATAATCTTCTGGCAGTCGGGGATGGAATGGAGCTGTGAGTTGATGGAAAAGCCCTTGACTGGAAACGTATCGCGCGAGCCGATAAAATCAGACCACGGCAGAGCCCTGACCTGCTCAAAAAGCTCATCAAAGCTCGTTGCAAAAAAGCGGTCGAGCACGATAAGTATTCTTTCGCTAAAGCGCGAGCAGATGTTTGCGCGCGCAAGTATTGAATTGTCGCCCTCAAAAAATACTCTTGCGTTTTCGGCGGACACATTTTGTGCGCCCATTTGCCTTAGCTCATCGGCAACGAGCCCTTCAACACCGAGCAAGCACGGAGCAGTCATTTTATAAGTCATTTTTTATCCTTTTTATTGTATTAATTATAAAAGGGCGGTTATACCGCCCACCGATTAATCCGAAATGTCGTAAAAGACAACCTCGCCGTCCTTTACATATCCCTTTTCACGAGCCTTCTGCTCGATATATTCGTCCTTATTGTCGGAATCAAGGATAGCCTTGATTTTTTCATTTTCCTTAATCTGCTGGTTATACTGCTGTTCGTACTGTGCAGCCTGTGCCTGAAGCCTGCTGATATCGGCGTGGTTTTTAATAAGCGAAAACGCGCTGAAAAGAATAACGGTTACAAGAATTGTCATAATTACAATTCTGCCCCAGGATTTTGAAGCAAGCTCTTGCTTTATTCTCGACACTGGCAACACCTCCCAACTATATATTGTGTGTGCAACATAACCATTATAATATATATCATATATAAATTGCAATACTTTTTTTAACTTTTTTTACACTTTTTTAAACAATTTGTTAGCCATTTTTGCTTTTTTTTACAAAAACTTAGCGCTTTGTCAAACGCTTGTGCTAATATTTTGTGAATTGTTACAATGTAAAGCAAAAAGCCAAAAAGCGAGATTAACAGAAAATACACCCTTATCTGACCGTTGTTGTACCCGATAAGAAGTGAAAAAAATGACAGCGAAAAAGCAGACATCATCATAAAATCAAGAAGGAATTTAACTGCGCTGAGGCGAATAAGCTTTCCGAGCGCAGTCACAAAGTCGTACGCCACGCCCCACGCCGCGCCGAGCGCGAAAAAAGCGAGTACTGCCCGTGCTATGAAAACAGCCTGCCGAGCTTGCTTTTGCTTATTTTTTTGTCTGTATAGACAAGCGCTGTGACGCTGCCACTGATTTTAAGCTCCCCAGTTTCGAGGTCGAGCGCTTCAACCTGCAGCGAGGTACCCTTTATGAGCAGCTCGCCGTAATCCGTAACGGCTCTTATTTCCTCCTCGTTAAACGAATCGACGTCCGTTACGCCGCTGATTTCCGCCGCTTCCCTGTTTGTAACAAAAAGAGTGTGCTTTTTTCTGCTGAATTCATCATTAGACATAAAAATCCCCCTTGTAACAGTATGCGCTACAAGGGGGTATTATCACTCGGATATATTATTTCGAGCCTTTGAGGTTATCGACAAGGCTTTCGATGTCGTTTTTGAACGACTGCAAAACCTCGATATTCTTTTCAAGCTCGCGGTTGCTCTCCTCCAGCTGAAGCTGAAGATTGGAATTGATTATCTCAAGGCGCTGGCATTCGTACTCAGCCTCGCCGAGCGCCGCTTTGAGCCTTGCGTTTTCCTTTTGGAGCTGCTGTATATCCTTGTCAGGATTTGATTGTAATGGCATAATTATGAATCAATATCTGTATCAATTTCAAAGAAGAGTGAGCCAAACCAGTTTTCTTCAATCTTGTATGACTTTTCGAGCTTCTCCTGAGCCTTCGTTCCGTCGTCAGAAGCAAGTGCCTGCTGTGCAGTATACTTCCAAACAGGAAGGTCGCCGTAGCTCTCGAAGTAGATGATGTGATAACCGAATTCGGTCTTTACGATACCCGTGTCGCCTGCTTTGCGTGAGGAATCGAAGCACCAAGCGTTGAAGGTCGGTACCATCTGGTTAGGAGTTACGTTTTCGTAAATTCCGCCGTCCTCAGCGTTGCTGTCGGTTGAATTAGTTTTTGCAAGCTCACCGAATGCTTCGGCAGTCTTGTCGCCCTTATTGTACTCGGCAAGAATAGACTCAGCCTTCTTCTTTGCTTCCTTCCACTGGTCTGCCGTAGCGTCAGTTGAAGGTGATTTGTTGTCGTTTTGCTCCTCTTCGGTAAGAGGGTTAATGAGGATGTGGCGAACCGTTACGGTCTTTGTGTCAGAGATTCGAGCCTTCTTGAGCATATAAACTACCGAGGTCGAAACCTGCTTAACGTCGCCAGCTTTTCTGTCGGCTGAATAAATCCAGTCAAGACCTGAATACGTCTTATTCTCTGCTTCTGTTTCCTCGGTGCTTTCTGTTGCGTCAGCCTGTGCGATTGCTGCGCCGAGTGACTGAAGCGTTGAGCGTGTAATCTCTTTGTACGTTGTTTCTACGTCGTTCTTATTAGCTTCCTTGTCGAACGCGTTATCCTCTGAGGTGTACTTTGAAGCAAGCTCAGCAAAGTTAGAGCCGTCCTTCTTAAGCGCCTTTACAAACGCTTTTGCATCGTCCTCGGTGTCGCACTCAAAATACTTGAGGTCAACAACCTGAAGCTCGCTTTCGTGCTCTTCACGGTATTTATTGTAATCGTTGTTGCTGTATTCCTTTGAATTGAGCTCTTTCTGATACTCTTCCTTATAGTTATCAGCGATGTAGCTAATTCTTGCTTCTCTCTTGAACACTTCCTCGGTAACGCCCTTACCCATAGCGGCTGTAAGGTAACCGCTTACTGTAAAGCCGTAGCCCTTTGCAGTTTCTTCGTAAGAGTCAAGAGTTTCCTTGAGTTCCTTCTTCTGGTCGTCGGTAATCTTAGGCTCCTTACCCTTGTTGTTCTTTACAGCCTCATAATAATAAGTATAAGTGCTCTTGATGTTTTCCATAATCTCTTCGCGCATATACTGTGCCCAGGTTATGGTGTCGCCGTCATCGTTAGTAGTGGTCTGATCCTTGAGCTTCTTGTCAAAGTCAACCTGCTTGTCATCGCCGAGGTCAATGCCGTACTGAGCGTACTGCTCCTGCTGTGAGCGAAGGTTGTTGTAGTAAAGCGCATAGTAATAGTTGTACGTGCTAACCTTTACGCTGTGCTTTTCGCCGTCGCCGTCGGTGATTGTGTACGCAGTAAGCGTTGACTGCGGCACGCCGAAGTAGCTGAGCAGACCGTAACGTGCTGTACCAGTGAACAGGTATGCACAAAGAAGTCCTATAACTACAACGATAGCTATGCAAGCCTTGATGCGCTTTTTCGTAATAGGAGCCATAGGAATGGTCATACCATCCTTGCTCTTCTTGATTCCGTCGAGCTGTGCGGCAAGGTCGTCACGCTGAGCGCGGAGCTTTTCCTTTACCTTCTCGTCGTTTTCATCAACAATTTTGGTCTTGAGCTCGTCGATTTGCTCGCGGAGCTCAGCCTTTTTTGCCTCTGCTTTTTCCTTTTTTGCCGCAAGCTTGTTAGCCTGCTTTTCCTCTTTGGTAAGCTTTTCCTTACCCTCGTTCTTAATCTCTTCTTTTGCCATTTTTAATTCATCCTTTGATTTATTTTATCAATAGTTTTGCAGGTGCAAAACGTAATTAACGTTTATTCCTCGACTATTTCGACGTCGTCGCCGTCAAGCTCGATTTCCTCGCCGTCGCCAAGGCTTTCAAGGTCTTCTTCGTCGAGTTCAACGGCTTCGCCGTCCTCGCCCTCGACTGTTGCCGTGCCGTCATCCTCACCTTCGATAACTGCAGTATCGTCAGCTGAAGTCTGGCCGCTTGAGGAATCAGCCGCTTCTGGCTTAGCAACGGTAGTCTTCTTCATAACGGAGTCGTGCTTCTTGATTTCAAAGGACTCGATAAACTTGTCGCCCTTTTCGCTGACAACAGCCTGCTCGCAGTCCTGATAATACTTCGGAACGTCCTCAACGAAGTACATAATATGATAGCCGTAATCTGATTTTACGATGTCCGTATCGCCGTACTTTCTTGCGTCGTCGGTTGACCATTCCTCAAAGCTCGGAACCATCTGGCCGAGAGCTACGCCCTCGTAAAGTCCGCCGTACATACCGCTCTGTCCGTTCGAGGTAGATTCTGTATCGTCTGAATACTTCTCGGCAAGAAGCGCAAAGCTAAGCTCAGTCTTTTCACCCTTGTTGTATTCGTCAAGGATTTTCTTTGCCTTTGCTTCTGCATCCTTCCACGCCTGCTCGGTGTACTGCGGTGAATCTGATTCTTCCTTGCTGTCGTCGTCTGACTCTTCAGATTCAGGTGTAATAAGAATGTGTCTTACAGAATACGTTTCGTCGTCAGAAACCGTAGAATCGCTTGCTTTAAGGAGAATGTAAACAACTGCGTTGTCTGCGTCAGTAATTACGTTAACGTCGTTAACCTTTGTCTTTTCATCAAAGAGCCAGTTTCTGCCCTCCTCTGGGAAGGATTCATCGCTCTTTACGATGTCAATTTCAATCTGACCTGCAATAGCCTCTGCACAGGAATCAGCGTCCTCAAAATATCCTGCCGCAACGTACTGGTCGATAAGCTCCTTACAAGCCTTCGGAATTGCGAGCTTCATATCGTCTACGCTCTTGATATCCTTTGCGTATTTCTTTGCGTTCTTTTCGGCAGTAGCCTTTGCTGTACCGTCATCAGCGTTATAAGGAACAGGAATATACGCCATTTTTATCTGGGTGTAATCGTCCTTGTGCTTTTCGTAGTAAGCGTTAACCTCTTTTTCGGACGGTCTGTTTTCGATAAGATACTGTCTGTAATAATTGTTTGCGATAAACGCCTGAGTAAGCATCTTCTTGATTGTAGCAAGACCGCAGTACTCGCCGTAGTTTTCTGCGATGTACTCGTCGACTGACATATCGCTATCGCTTGCGCTCTCTTTTAGCGATTTTACGTTCTCGCTGATATTATCCTTCTGCTCCTTGGTGAGCGTTACGCCGTTTTCAACGCCTGCGTGATACAGAGCAAGAATGTACTGAAGCCTGTCAACCGTATCGTCAACGAAAAGCTTTGCCCAGGTGACCTCTTTGCCCTTTGAGTTAGTAGTTTTCTGCTTTGAGAAATCCTGAGTCGTATCAAGCTGATAGTAGCCCTGCTGAGCGTACTGAACGTAGTTTTGATAAATGGTATTATAATAATAGTTATACATACCAACTGATACGTCCTCGCCGCCTACAGTCATAGCAACGTTACCGTAATTCATCTTTTCCTGCGAATTTGGCTGAGTGTAATATCTCCAGCCGAAGAAAGCAAGCACGACTGTAACTATAAGAGCTACAAGCACGCCGCATATGATTTTTGGAGTGTTGCTCTTGCCGTTTTTGGAAGCAGCTGTCTTTTTAACTGTCGTTTCTGTTTCCTTCTTTTCGGCAGTAGGTCTTTCCCTCGTTTCGTATTGCGACGATTTTGAAGGAGCAGCCCCGTCCTTTTCCTCTGTTTTTTCGTCAGACTCTTCCTCTGGCTCATCGTCAGCATTTTCTTCTGACATTTCGCTTGGAAGAATAATCTCGAACTCGTCGTCGTCAATGACGGTATTTTCAAGCGTGTGCGCCGTACCGTCAAATTCCCAGTTGTCGTTTTCCTCAAGAGTAACCTCTTTTGAAGCGTCCTCGGGAACCTTTGTTTCGTCAAGCTCGTTGTCCTTAAACTTATCGCTCATATCTGAACTCCCTTACATTTTTACAAATTAACGCTTTAGATTATACTATATAATAATAAATAATGCAATAGTAAAATAATAATTTATTATACGAAGCGTGTTAATTTAACAAACAACTTGCATAAAAATTAATTGTGTGGTATTATTTCCTCGTAGAAATCGGGAAAATTCCCCCTTTTCTGCACGACAGTATATCAACTTTTTGTTAATACTGAGGAGTGAAGCATTTGGATACACCGCTTTGCGGTTCAACTGACAAAAAGCTATTCTGGTGGCTGATGTTCGTTCTCGGCGCCTCGATGCTTTTTCCCGAGTATATTGCACCGCTGTTTGTGTTTATACTTTATATATATTTCATTTTCCATTTCAAAAAGACGGGCAGAAATGCAAAGCTCGGCACGATGGGAAAAGGAATATTTGCTTATCTGATATTTATGCTCGTATCGTCGATATGGAGCAAAACGCATATGGCGTCAATACTGATTGCTCTGCTGTGGCTCGGCTGTTTTTTGACGTACATAATGGTTGCAAACGTAGTAAACACAAAGGAAAAACTGAAATTCGCTATCACAGCCGTCAACGTTTCGGCAGGTATAATCGGACTGATAGCGACGCTGGAAATTATAACCTTCCACTTATCAAAGCAGACGGGAATGCACTTTGTAATCCCTAATCCGCTTTTTTATGGCATAAACGACAGAGTATTTGATTTTCTGCCCGTAGAAATAGTCAACAAGCCGTACCGTACAAGGGCGTCGGCTACCTTTGACAATCCGCTTATTCTCGCGACTTATCTTGTTATAACGACGCCGTTCTGTGCGTTCGGCAGCGTGTATTTCAGGCATTCGCGCAACCGTAAAATCAGCAGGGCGTGCCTTGTTTTCGCCATAAGCGGAATTGTATGCACCTTCTCGCGAGGCGCGTATATAGCAGTCGGTATGTCGATACTGATTATGCTTATCAGCAACAGAAGAATTTTCAAAAAGCTGTTCCCGTTCGTATTTATTCTTGCGATTACAATTCCTATCGGGCTTGCGCTGAGGTATAGCCACTCAAACGGCGACTTCCTCGCGTCGACGAGCCATAGAATTGATATATGGAAGTACAGCTTTGATATGTTCCTGCACCACCCGATTATCGGGCTTGGATGCGGCACGGATAACATACACACGCTGCTTCGCGACACTTACGGAATTGACCGCGCGCACACGCATAATCTTATGCTGCAGATGATAGTTGAGGGCGGCATCGTCGGCGTTGCCTTCGCCGCGGCAGTAGTTGTTATCATAGCAAAACGGCTTTACGGACTGTATGAGCACAAGGAGTACAGATACCGTCCGTTTGCAGTACTTTATACGGCGTCGATTACGGGATTTGTTGTGATGTCAATGTTTGAATTTACGCTCCAGAGCGCAAAGGAAATGATGACGTTTTTCATCCTGCTCGGATTGATAGAAGCCACAGCAAGAATGGAAACCAACTCGCTCCAGCTTGCAGACGACGAGCTGTTTTCGTACGAGGAAATTACGGAATACGACCTCGAGGAGGACGCTGAAGAAAAACTACAAAAGCAGAACAAAAAGGCTGTCAGATGACAGCCTTTAAAATTATGAATTATGAGTTATTAATAATTCTATAAATTCTTATACATCTTTGCCGCGTCCTCCTTAAGCGCGTGCTCGCAAACCTCAAGCACCTCATAGGAGCGGCTTCCCTGGCCGAGTGACACGGTAATTTTGTCGCCGACCTTTACGTCGTAAGAGGCGCGGACTACCCTGCCGTTTACCTCTACTCTGCCTGCGTCGCACGCTTCGTTTGCAACCGTGCGGCGTTTTATTATCCGTGATACCTTTAAATACTTGTCAAGTCGCATAATTTTTTCCGTTTCTGTAAAGATTAAGGGGCTGTCCTAAGACAACCCCTTTGGAATAGAATTCAATTATTTAACAGCATCCTTGAGAGCCTTGCCTGCCTTGAATGCAGGTGACTTTGATGCAGGAATCTGAATCTTTTCCTTTGTGCGAGGATTAAGACCTGTGCGAGCTGCGCGCTCTTTTACGTCGAATGTACCGAAGCCAACAAGTGCAACCTTGTCGCCGTCAGCAAGTGCATCAGTGATTGATGCGAATACAGCTGTTACAGCTGCTTCTGCGTCCTTCTTTGAGATTTCTGCCTTTGCAGCTACTGCTGCTACGAGATCAGTTTTGTTCATAGTTTTTTCCTCCATAATTCGATTTGTTAATCGATTTTTATTTTCTTAGCCTTATCCCACAGGGCGTCAAGCTCTTCAATTGAAGCCGATTTCATATCAATTTCGTTTTCGTTTGCAAGCCTTTCAACCTCCTTGAATCTCGAAACAAACTTGTCAGTTGCGCCCGTAAGCGCCTCCTCGCTGTCGATTTTCAAAAAGCGTGAAACGTTCACAGCAGAAAACAAAACGTCGCCGAATTCGTCCTCAACCTCGGTCTTGTCGCCGTGAGATACAGCTATTTTTAACTCATTAATTTCCTCGCTCAGCTTGTCAAATGCGCCGTCAGCGCTGTCCCAGTCAAAGCCGACCTTCGCCGCTTTTTTCTGGATTTTTTCGGCGCGCATAAGAGCGGGAAGCTCACGCGGCACGCTGTCCATAGCCTCGCCAGTTTTTCGGTTACCCTTGGATTTTTCCTTTGCGTCGTCCCAGCTTTTGAGGGCTTCGGCTTCATTTTCGGCGTTTACGTCGCCAAAAACGTGTGGGTGTCGGATAACAAGCTTATACACAACATCGTGTATAACGTCGTCAAAATCAAAATTGCCCTTTTCGCGTTCCATTTCCGTATGAAGCGCAATCTGGAGCAGAACGTCGCCGAGCTCCTCGCGAAGCATATCGGGATTATTTTTGTTAATCGCCTCGATAACCTCGTACGTTTCCTCGATGAAATTCTTTTTGATAGATTCGTGAGTTTGTTCCCTGTCCCACGGACATCCGTCGGGTGCTCTCAAAGCAGTTATAATTTTTACTAAATCCTCGAATTTATATCTATCCTTAATTTCAAAATCAATAGACATAATGCTCTCGCTTTCACAATTATATCTGTTTTGACGAGCTGGTCACCTTGATAATAATACACTATTTTTCCTTTAATTGCAAGTGTTTCGGGCATTTTTTTATGCAAAAATTTTGTCGTATTTTCAGCATCCCTGTCAAAAAGCACAACATACAGAAAAGAACGCCGCAAATGGAAGATTTTATCAATAAATTGTTCAGCTGATTTTGACCGAAATCAATTAAATTATACACTTTTGTGGAGAAAACAAACGTCAAAACAGAAATTATCATCGGCTTAAGCAGGACATTTTTGAAATCAAATTTCGTTTTTGAGTATTTTCTGACTATCAAAAGATTCCAAACGCACATCACAAAATAACCGACTGCACCCGAAATTACGCCGCCGAAAAGCAGAAAATTTTTGTCCCCGACAAGTATTATATTTAAAAATGCGCGAATTATACCGGACACAATATATGGTGCTATGCTCTTATTTGCCCTTCCGATTGCCTGAACGCAGAAAACAGCAGTCGATGCAACGCAGTAAAGAACGCCCGTCAGAGCAAAATATTTCACAAGCCCGTCGCACCCTATAGGAATATCTGGCGACGCTTTTTTGTAGAACAAATCAAGCACCTCGCGGCTACAAAACGCAAGTGCAATTCCACCGAGAGCAGAGAGCAGGACGGTGTATTTGTAAATCTCGTTAATCAGCTTCGAGAGCTGTTCCCCGTTTTTCGCTTCATACGCTCCGCTCACAGCAGGCACGGCGCAGACACCGAGCGCCATTGTGATTCCAGGCAGAAGGTTTTTAAAGTCAAGCGACGCGCTGAACAGACCGTAGACGTACGTTGACAAATCGCCATTCTGAGTTTTCGAGATTGAAACACACTCGCTGTACGCTGTTTTCAGCACCTCTGCATCGACTCCCGACAGCGCGTACTGCACCGTTGCCGTATCTATGAACTGAAACACGCTCTGAACTGCCGCGCTCATCATAATAGGAAACGACAGGCTGAGCAGCTCCGACTGAACGAGGCGCGACTGAGCCCTTCCCGCCTTTGGCAGCGAGCCTTTATTAATATGGTAATAAATAAAAACGTATAAAAGGCTTACTGCTGAGCCGAGCGTTACGCCGAGCATCGCCGCGGCTGAGGTCACGGGGTAAATAAGCGACAGCGCATGTTCCTTGCTCGTTACTGCTTCGCCGAGCACGCACCCCGTCGTTCTGTACACCTCGAGCAGATACGCCATCGATACGCGTGCAAAAATCAGACCGAAAATCATTTTGAACAGCGCTTCGAGCGTTTGCGAAACGGACGTCGGGCGCATATTCATAAAGCCCTCATAAAAGCCGCGGTACGACGCCGCAAGCGCAGAAAAGAAAATCGACGGCGCAAGCACAAGTATTGTATAAATGCTTTTCGGCGACGAGGCTATTAGCTCGCTATACGGCTTTGCAAGCGCGGCAATTATGAGCGTTCCAGCAATTCCGACCTTAGAAAACAGCCTGAGCGAACCGCGCTTTGCCGCCGACACAAGCGAAGCGTCGCCACTTGCGTTATACTGACTGACGAGCTTTGACAGCGCAATCGGGAACGCGCCCATAATTACTGCGTGAAACGGCAGATAAACGTTATACGCCGTTGCAAAATATCCCCTGCCGACTGCGCCGACGTATGCAGTCAACGGAATTTTGTAAACTGCGCCGATTGCCTTTACAATAACGGAGCTGATAAGCAGCAGCGCCGCCGAGGTAATATATCTGTTTTTGTAATTCATCATATCACCAAAAAAATAAGACAATGCAAAACGCATTGTCTTTAATTAATATAGCTTATTCAGTTTCCTCTGCTTCCTGGTCAGCCTCTTCGGCTTCCTCGCGCTCAAACTGACGCGCTTCTTTTTTGGAAAGGCCCTCGACAAACGCCGCGCGAAGCTCGGCAACCTCCTTGTCAAGCAGGTCAGCTCTCGTTTTCTGGAGCTGGATTTCCTGCAGAGCGGCTTCGATTTCCTCGTCGCTCACAAGCTCGCCCAGATATGCTGAGTACTGCAGCTTTCCGTATTTTTCATATGCCTTTGACAGCTTCGTTTTGGAGTCTAACAGCTCAATTTTTTTGCGTGAGATTTCGAGCCTTTCGGCACTCTTTTTCGTAGCCTTTTCGGCATAGCTTTTCGTTTTTGTAAGAACGTCCTCAAAATTTCCGTGCTTGGCGCTGTTGAGGACCTCGTCAACACCAGATAAGACATCATTAAGATTTTTCATAGAAAACACCTCTTTGACATCATTATATTACATTCTTTTATTTTTTGCAATAGTAATAAGACAATACTTTTAATAATATGCCCTATGCTTGTCAAATATGAGCGTAGAAGTCGTAAATCCTCTGCTTTCTCTTTAACACCTCGTCGAAATTTGCAAGATATTCGTACGGGTATTTGTAGTTATATACCCTTTCGATATTATTATAGCTTCTGCCCTTCAGCTTTGTAACGGCGCCTGCACCTGCGGCAAAAACGCTGTGCGTTTCGTCCATCATAAAGACGTTATAAAGGCACTCCTTGCCCTCTCTTGCATAGCCGACGTTTTCAAGATTACCGAGCGATTTGCTCTGTCGGTACATATAATAAGGATTGTAGCCGTTTTTCGTCAGAGCGTCGTAGGCATAATCAACCATCATAGCCGCCGTGTTATTTTCGGACTGGTCAAAAAATTCCTTTTCGGTAACAAGGTGCGCGGCGCTTTTCAGCGCGAGGTTGTGAACGGTTACGCTGTCAAGCCCTAAGCTGACTGCACGGTCAATTCCGCTACTAAACGAAGCTACGCTCTCGCCCGATAGTCCAGCGATAAAGTCCATATTGATATTGTCAAAGCCGAGCTTACGCGCAAGCTCATACGCTTCAATCGTCTGCTGTGTTGTGTGGCGTCTGCCGACGTTTTTCCTCACCTCGTCGCTGAACGTCTGGGGGTTAATGCTTATCCTGTCAACGCCGAAGGAGCGAAGCACGCTGAGCTTTTCCCCGTCGACCGTATCAGGTCTGCCTGCTTCGACGGTGTATTCGCGAAGCGTGGACAAATCAAAGTTATTTTCAATAGTGTCAAGCACCTTCGACAACTGCGCGGCGCTGAGCGTTGTCGGTGTTCCGCCGCCGAAGTAGATAGTTTCGAGCTTAAGGCTTAGCGCGTCAGCGGCTTTTGCTATTTCCTCAAGCTCGCGGCAGAGCAGCTCAGTATATTCAGGTATAAGCTCGCCTGCGTTTTCGATGCTGTGCGACACGAAAGAGCAGTACGCACAGCGCGACGGGCAGAACGGAATTGAAACGTAAAGTGAGAACGAATTGTTCTCGGATAGCTCGATTATTCTGTTTTCCCTATGCATTACCTCGAGCGCAAGCTCAGTTTTTTTCGGCGTTACAAGGTCGGACAGAAATTTCTGCCGTGCGCCCTCCTCGCCGAGCTTTTCGACTGTGGCGTGCATAAGGCGCGCTGGACGTACGCCGTAAAGAATTCCCCACGGCGGACAAAAGCCCGTAATCTCGCTGAGCGTTCTGTACATCAGAAGCGACAGCTCGCGCGCAGTATCGTCGCTTTTTTGCACATCACAAAGGGTGTGCTCCTTTGAGTACACCCTTGCGCTGACGCTTATACTGTTTTCGCGTTTTTCGGTGATTACTACGATATCACTTTCGCCGTCAGAGGTGATTTTCTCAAGCGGAAAAAACATCGTAGCAAGCTTCTGCGTATGGTACGCGCAGTCGTGATTTATGTTTTTAAGTATCATAGATTTTTCAAATACGGATTATTTCTTTTTTCAAAGTCAAGGCTTGAATTCTGGTCGTGTCCCGTGTAAATCTTCATATCGCCGTCAAGCTCGCTTATTTTTTTGAGCGACCTTGTCATCTCATCCCATGAGCCGCCTGGAAAATCAGTCCTGCCGCACGACAGGCGGAAAAGCGTGTCGCCGCAGAAAAGACTGTCGCCAGACATATAGCAAACGCTTCCCTTTGTATGTCCAGGTGTTTTAAGCACGGTAATTTCAGTTTCGCCGAGTGTGATTTTGTCGCCGTTATCGATAATTATATCTGGCTCGACGCTGTTCTGCTGAGCGCCGCTGAAAATGGCAAGCGACTCACGCGCAGAGGTAAGCATAGGAGCGTCCTCGGCTGAGATTGCAATTTTTGCGCCGTATTTCTCCTTGACTTCCTTTGCGCCGATAATGTGGTCGTAGTGACCGTGAGTCAAAAGGATGTACTTAAGCTCAGTATCGCCGATTAAGTCAATCATACGCTGATTGAACTGCGGACAGTCAATAAGCGCAGACATATTCGTTTTGTCATCGACGAGAAGAAAGCTGTTATTTGCCATTTCGCCGAAGGATGCATATTTAACACTCATACTGCCTATAGCTCCTTGCTGTCAAGAATTATCGTAACGGGACCGTCGTTGACAAGCTCGACCTTCATATCTGCACCGAACTCGCCCGTTTCGACGCGCTTTACACCCGCCGCACGAAGTCCGTCAACAAAGTATTCATAAAGCGGTATTGCCTCGCTTGGCTGTGCCGCGCCGATAAATGACGGACGGCGTCCGTGCGAGCAGTCGGCAGCGAGAGTAAACTGAGAAATAACGAGCATTTCGCCGTCGACGTCAAGACACGACAGATTCATCTTGCCGTTTTCGTCCTCAAAAATTCTGAGGAATGGCACCTTTTTCAGAAGCTTATCTGCGTCATCCTTTGTGTCGCCCTCAACGACGCCGAGGAGTATCATAAAGCCCTGATTACAGGAACCGACAGTCTTGCCATCAATTTTCACGTTTGAATACTGTACTCTTTGGATTACTGCTTTCATAATTATAATTCCGTTCTTTCAATCAGATATACGCCCTGCACCTTGCTGAGCATTTTGATAATTCCGTCAAGATGCTCCCTGCCGTTTACGGCAACCGTTATCGTGGTAAGGCAGTTTCCGTCGTTAATCTCACGAGCGTTAATTGCGTGAATTTTAACGTGTGCGCCAGCAAGCGCAGTAGTGATATCAAGCACTACGCCCTCGCGGTCAATAGCGTAAATGTTAAGCGTAGAGCGCGCCTCGACCTTGATGTTTGAATCCCATCTTGCAGGCACCCAGCGTTCTGGCTCAGGCGAAGTAGCAACGTCATAAGGCACGTTTTTGCAGTCGCGTCGGTGAATTGTAAGCCCGTGGCCGCGCGTGATAAAACCGATAATCGGCTCGCCTGGAAGCGGATTGCAGCACCTGCCCATATTGATAAGGCAGTTGTCAATTCCCTCGACGATTACGCCGCCCGAGGAGCGCGTGCTGTCGTTGCTGATTTTGATATTCGGCGCTTCCTCCTTGGTGTCCTTGTAAAGACGGTTATACTCGTCCTTGATACTAGGCATAAGGCGCGTAAGGTTTATGCCGCCGTAGCCGATAGCGGCATAAAAATCATCAATTTTCGTAAGGCGCTGACGCTCTGCTATACGAAGAATAAACTTGTTGTATTCGTCTTCCGACAGGCGGATATAGTTCTTTCTGAATTCGTGCTCAACGGCAGCCTTGCCCTCGATAATGTTTTCGTCGCGTCGTTCCTTTTTGAACCACGAACGGATTTTTGAGCGCGCCTCGCTTGTCTTGACGATAGACAGCCAGTCACGCGACGGACCCTTGCCCTGCTGATTAGTCGTTATAATTTCGACAATCTGTCCCGTCTTGAGCGTAGTGTCAAGCGGAACAATTCTTCCGTCAACCTTCGCGCCCGTCATACGGTTGCCGACAGCAGAGTGAATTGCGTACGCAAAGTCGATAACCGTTGCGCCCTTCGGCAGACATTTTACGTCGCCGCGCGGCGTGAACACGTATATTTCGTCAATCGACAAATCGCCCTTGATATTTGCGATAATCTCGGACTTGTCGTCGCTGTTTTCGTTTTCGATAAGGGTGTTAATCCATTTGAGCGACTCGTCAATACTGTCCTTGCCGCCCTTGCCGAGCTTGTATTTCCAATGCGCCGCGATACCGTATTCCGCGGTTTTGTGCATATCCTTTGTACGAATCTGGATTTCAAACGGCACGCCCTTATAAAGCACCGTCGTGTGAAGCGACTGGTACATATTAGGCTTCGGCGTAGAAATATAGTCCTTAAATCTGCCTGGAAGCGGCTGGAACATATCGTGCACGATACCGAGCGCGTTATAGCAGTCAATCATCGTGTCGACGATAATTCTTACTGCGTAAATATCGTATATTTCATCAAAGGTCTTGCCCTTGATGTATACCTTTCTGAATATGCCGTGAACAGATTTTACACGCGAGGTAATACGGACGTTTTTTATCATCGGCGACAGCTTTTCGCTTAGCTGAGCCTTGATTTCATCGAGAAATTCCTCGCCCTCCTCGCGCTTCATAGTAATTGATTTT
>JAFWKC010000121.1 GCA_017514345.1 Eubacterium sp. | reverse complement strand
TAGTTAAAGATAATTATTTGTTATAGTTATTCACAACCTGCTATAATTATACTTGCAATTATTATACTTTGTGGTATAATAATGCTGGGTGATATTATGAAAAGATTTATTAACAGAGAAAAAGAACGCAATTTTCTAAAAAAGGAATATCAAAAGAAAGAAGCTTCATTTGTTGTAATTTATGGTAGAAGAAGAATTGGGAAAACTGAGTTGATAAAAGAATTTGCAAAAGATAAATCTGCACTTTTTTTCCTTGCAACAGAGGAATCAGAAAACGAGAACAGAAACGAATTCAGAAAAGCTGTAGCAGAGTATATTAATAATCCGTTACTTGCAAACTCCAATATTAATGATTGGGAAACACTTTTTAAGTATATAATTGATAGTAAGCCCGATGAGAGAAAACTAATAATTATCGATGAGTTTCAATATATAGCTAAATCATACTCGCCGTTTATTTCTATAATGCAAAAGATATGGGATAATATTCTTTCTAATGAAAATGTTATGCTGATACTTTGCGGTTCTATTGTGAATATGATGTATTCACAAACATTATCGTACGATAGTCCGTTGTACGGAAGAAGAACCGGTCAGATAAAAATGAAGCAGATTGCTTTTAAGCATTATCATGAGTTTTTCAATAACATAAGTGAGAGGCAGTTAATAGAAGCTTATTCTGTTACAGGTGGCGTTCCAAAATACATTGAGTCATTTGAACCATACTCTTCTAATATTTATGATGCTATAGAAAAGTGTGTTATGTCCAAAGAAAGCTATCTATACGAAGAGCCAAATTTTCTCCTTGAAAAAGAAGTGAAAGATGTTGGTAGTTATTTTTCAATAATAAAAACAATTGCTTCCGGAAAGCAAAAAACGAGTGAAATTGCAGCAGCACTTGAGATTCCGTCAACTAATATACCAAAGTATCTTAATGTGTTAATTGACTTGGATATACTTGAACGAGAAGTTCCTGCAACAGAAAGCAAACCAGAAAAGAGTAAAATGGGATTATATAGAATAAAAGACAACTATATTAAATTCTGGTTTATGTTTATTTATCCATATAGGTCTTATATTGAAATGGATAATACGGATTTTGTTATAGACAAAATCAAGAAAGGATTCATTCCCAACCATGCATCATTTGTTTACGAAGAAGTTTGTAGAAGAGAATATATGACTGCATTAGTAGCAAAGAACACTTGGAACTTTACGCCTACAAGAATTGGTAGATGGTGGGACAGAAATGATAAGGAAATTGATGTTGTGGCAGTAGATGAAAACAGCGATAATATCATTTTTGGTGAATGCAAGTATACCAACAAATCGATGGATGTAGATGTCTACTATGATTTGGTTGAGAAAAAACAATATGTAAACTGGAAAAACAGTACAAGAATAGAACATTTTGTTTTCTTCAGTTTTAATGGATATACTGATAAGATGATAAAACTAGCTGAAAAAGAAAAAAATGTAATTTTGTATTAATCATAACCACCGGCTCAACCGGTGGTTATGATTTTGACGTCCTAAAAAGCAACATTCATATCTATTTGCTTGTTTCGGGAATAGAAGCCATTAAGGTGTTGTTTGATGAAAATACAATGTCAACAATTGATTTGCCTGAGTTGTCAGCAGATGATATTGAAACAAAAAGAAAATATGATGACTGTGCAAATAGAAATATAAATCGAAACATTGTTAGAAATAATATAGTATATTCATCATATATTTGTATCAGAAATGCTTTAATCTGTATGATGGTACTTTTTATTCTTGTATCAATTCCGTTTACTGGCACAAAAAGCAAAGAGGATAATAATCCGATTACCACAAACTCATCAATATCTTATTCCTCAAATATTATCATTCCTGAGAATATAGATATTGTAAATGTAAACAATAGTATCATGCAAGACAAAAAGAAAAGAAAATCCATTGAAGACGGGGTTGTTTACAACTTTGTAAATATAGATGAAAAGTATGTTGTTCAATACAAGTGTTTTGAGAACGAAATAATAGTTGAAGATTTATTCGGCTTTGACTTAATAGAATAGACCGACATTTATATCGTTTAATAGTTGAAATTTTCAATAATAAATAGCAGGGAATTATAATTTCCCTGCTATTTTGCTATATGGTTATATTACCTTGATGTTTGCATTTTCTGTTAAATGATTTGTGATATTTTTTATTGTCTGTAGCCAACACCGTATTATCTACTTTGAGTAAACAATAATTTTTGTTAAAATGGTGTATTTAATATACCATTTTTTTATTTTTTTAATGCCAATTATCAATGCTTTTTTGTTCAAGGTGCATATGCTTTGTGCTATAAAACTATGTAATACTTACAATAATACGGTATAGTAAAACCACCACTTGATATATTTACTTTGGAATAATTCTGTTGTTAAATGACATTGTTACCTTTCCTTTCGCCGGAAAGAACAATGCACCTTGATAAATGAATATCCGTATAGTAAAACATTCCTACTGTTGTCCAAACGGACAAGCAGCCGTAGTGGCTATATGCCATGCTACGAGCCATCAAGGGTTACGATGGGTATGCGATGACAGGCAGTAAGGGATAATGATACTTTTGTGAAAGCAAGCCAATGATAGCAGGTGAAACTCCTATGGACGAGGCTGACCACCTCGCTTTACTATATGCCTATTCGTATGTATAGGGTGTGAGAGGACAAATATCAAACATACATTTTCCCTAAATAATGGAGAGCGTTACCGCAAGTAACGCTCTCTGTTATATATTAAACATTATAATTGCGAATATATCTCTGCCAAGTGCTGACAATACTAATGGAGGTGACTCTGTGAAAAGTGTTGAAACCACTGTTGAAGAACAGAATACGAAATTTTCAATCGGTAATGCAAATTACAATATTTCAAGATGGTACAGTAATGAAAAACCGCTCAACGATGTTGTTGCGGAAGAAATTACCAGCGAAACATCTGAATCGCATAATTGATTAAAGAAACTCCTTATGCTATGCTTTTGTTATAGAATAATAACAAAATGCAGCCGATAGGGAGGTATTAAATAATTGGAGGCTGTTGTTATTTTTGCTTATCTCTATTTTCGATTATCCGTTGAAGAAGCAAAAAACGGCGAGTCGGAAAGTATTAAAAATCAAAGAAGTATCGTAAGAGCTTATTGTGAAAAACACAATATAACGGTCATCGGTGAATTTATAGATGACGGATATTCGGGCTCAACTTTTGACAGACCTGATTTTGTCAGAATGATTAAGAGCATCGAAACAGGAAAATCAAATGTAAATATGGTCATAACGAAAGACCTATCACGGCTTGGCAGAAACGCATCTGAATCAATGTATTATGCCGAGAGATACTTTCCTGAACACGGTATCCGTTTCATTACAGTAGCAGATAACTTTGACTCTAACGAAATGAGCGTAATGGCTCCGTTCCAATTTGCGATGAACGAGGTCTATTTGCGAGACACTTCAAAGAAGATCAAGCAGGTAATAAATCAAAAGAGAGTAAACGGAGAGTATTGTGCTTGCGCACCTTTTGGATATATGAAATCGCCTGACGATAAAGGAAAACTTATTCCTAATCCTGATACTGCTGATATTGTTAAATACATTTTTCAGTTAGCAGCTGACGGCATATCCTGCAGAGCAATCGCGGATATATTGACAAAAGAAAATTATATGACGCCTTTGCAATACAGAGTTCAAACAGGCAATTTCAGCGATAAGGGCGCAGCAAGAGCGACAAACACTTGGGTGAATACAACTGTAAAGCGAATCGTTGTAAATCCTGTTTATCTCGGTCATACTATTCTCGGCAAAACAAAATCACCCACCATTAAATCAAAGGTAAAAGTTAAGGTACCAAAAGAGGAGTGGGCAGTTACGGAAAACACACATATTCCTCTTGTATCAAAAGAAACCTTTGAAAAAGCACAGGTGCAGATTGGCGTTCATACGAAAAATTGGCGTACACATCCGCAACTGCGACACAGTATTTTTAATGGTTTGGTATTTTGCGAATGTTGTGGTTGTGCGCTTTCAACTGCAGGAAGTGTTTACAATGGCGAGAGGGAGAAATATTGGTATTTGTCTTGCAATAATGCTTCAAAGCGCAGTCATCCTCATTGTGAACATCCGGCAAGAGTTAAATATGCGGATTTGGTTGAAATCATAAAAAGAGATTTGAATGAGGTTGTTAATCTTACCCCAAAAGATATTGTAACAATTACAAACAAAGCGATTGAACGCAACAAAGATATTGCTATTTACGAGGGCTCTGCTGATAGTATCAAATCAATCCAAAAACGGCTTGGCGAAATAGATAACGTCGTCAGAAAACTCTATAATGATAATATAACGGGTAAAATTTCAGACGAAATGCACTCATCGCAGCTTGAAGTTTTTACCAATGAGGCAAACGCACTTAAACAAAAACTTATTAGAATTGAACAAAACAAAAATGAAGAAGATGAGATTGCCGATACTTATGACAAGTTCTTTAATCTTGCAAATCAGTTTGCACATTTTGACGAGCTGACTCCTGAAATTGTGCGGACTTTTATAGAACGGATAGAAGTAGGGCAAAAGGTGTTGCCTGATGGTTATCAAAAAGCCACTCACGACAATATTCCTTATACCCAAGACATTAAAATTATCTATCGTTTTATCGGTAATCTAAAGGAGTCAGAACAGATAAAAAACGAGGGAAGAACACCTAAAAAGAGAAAAGCCTGTTGAACGATGGCTGAGAGAAATGCAGCCCGAGCAGAGGTAGGTGTTAACCTCAAGCAGGGTTACAACGGTGATCTTACTTCCAAGCAGGCTGGCTCAGTTGGCGGTCAGATGGTAAAGAAAATGATTAAGGCTTATGAAGAGTCAATGAGATAATCAGGTCTTTAATCCGAGAGCGTGCCGTGCGGCGCGCTCTTAAATTTTAATTTCTATCTTGTTTTTTATTAATTAAAGTGATATAGTAATCTTGATTATTAATTAACGAGGTATACTGTTATGCTTCAAAGGAAAAAGACAAAGGGACTGAATATTATCATTGTCGGTTGCGGCAGAGTAGGAATAATTCTCGTTGAGCAGCTCAGCGGCGAGGGGCATTCGATAACCGTTATCGATAAGGATAAGGAGTTAGTCAGCGAGCTTATTAATTTTTACGATATTATGGGTATCGTTGGTAACGGCGCAAGCTTTTCTTTGCAGATTGAAGCGGGAATCAAGGACGCTGATTTGATTATCGCCGTAACTGAATCTGACGAGCTTAATCTGCTGTGCTGTACGGTTGCAAGGCGTGTTGGTAACTGCTCGGCTATCGCGCGTGTTCGTAATCCCGATTACAGCCTCGAAATTGACTATCTTCGTAATAAGCTCGGACTTGCTATGATTATTAACCCCGAGCTTGAAGCTTCGCGCGAGATGGCGCGCGTGCTTCTGCTTCCGACTGCGCTTGACGTAAACTCCTTCGCGCACGGACAGGCTGAGCTCGTTAAGTTCAAGGTTACGGGTAGCTCTATGCTTAGCGGTATGACCGTTGCCGAGCTCGGCTCAAAGACGGAAAACGTGCTCGTCTGTGCAGTTGAACGTCAGGGTAAAATATTTATCCCGTCAGGTGATTTCCAGATTGAAGCAGGCGACAACGTTTCGATTGCTGCGCCGCGCAAGGTCGTTCGTGAATTCTTTAAGGCGATTGGCTTCAAGACGCACCAGGTTAAGGACGCTATGATTATCGGCGGCGGCGACAGCGCGTATTATCTTGCGCGCCAGCTTCACCATATGGGCATCAGCGTTAAGATTATCGAAAAGAGCAAGGAGCGCTGCGAGGAGCTTTCTATCCTGCTTCCTCAGTCGACTATCATAAACGGCGACGGTACCGACGAGGATTTGCTACGCGAGGAGGGTATCGAGTCGGCTGAATCGTTTATTCCGCTTACGGGAAGCGACGAGGAAAACATCCTGCTTACGCTTTATGCTAACAGAGTTTCGGGCGCAAAGGTAATCACAAAAATTAACCGTCTTACCTTTAATGACGTTATTGACGGGCTCGATTTGGGCTCAATTATATATCCGCGTTACATTACAACGGAATCAATTATCGCGTACGTTCGTGCCAAGAGTGCTTCACGCGGTAACAATATCGAAACGCTTTATCATATGTTCTCTCAGCGTGCGGAGGCTATTGAATTCCGCATTGACGAGGAGCATCCTGGAATTACGGGCAAGCCTCTTATGGAGCTTAAGCTCAAGGATAATCTTTTGATTGCGTTTATTAACCGTAAGGGCAAAATTATTATGCCAGGCGGCCGTGACAGTATTCTTGCGGGCGATACGGTAATGATAGTAACCACTAACAAAGGCTTTAACGACATAGGAGATATTTTGGCTTAGCTATGAACGTATCAATTATCAGAAGAATATTAGGATATGTGCTTATACTCGAAGCGGTGATGCTGATACTGCCCTGTATCGTTGCGCTGATTTACGGCGAGGACGAGGTAATCACGTTTGTTGAGGTGTCGGGCATCTGTCTTGCAGTCGGTGCTGCTATGGGACTGAAAAAGCCGCGCGACAACGTGTTTTATCTTAAAGAGGGTTGCGTTGCGACGGCGCTCAGCTGGATATTTCTCAGCCTTTTCGGCTGTTTGCCGTTTGTTTTTTCAGGTGCTATTCCTGATTTTACGAATGCGCTTTTTGAAACCGTTTCGGGCTTTACAACGACGGGCGCAAGCATATTAAACGACGTGGAAAGTCTGCCGCGTTCAATCCTTTTCTGGCGCAGCTTTACGCATTGGATTGGCGGTATGGGAATACTCGTATTCCTGCTTGCTATCGTTCCTCTTTCGGGCGGCACGGGGTCAAACATCAACCTTATGAAGGCTGAAAGCCCTGGTCCGACTGTAGGTAAAATCAGACCGAAAATGCGAACAACAGCAAGCTATCTGTACCTTATGTACATAGCGATTACGGTGCTTGAAATCGTACTTCTTATTGCAGGTAAAATGCCTGTGTTTGACGCAGTAACGACTGCATTCGGTACGGCTGGTACGGGCGGCTTCGGTATAAAAAACAACAGTATTGCTGGCTATTCGCCGTATATTCAATGGGTTGTAACGGTGTTTATGATTGCATTCGGAGTTAACTTTAACGTGTACTTCCTTTTGATTTTCGGCCAGTTCAGACGCGCGCTTTCAGTCGATGAAATCAGATGGTATTTTATACTCATACTCGCGTCTACAGGCATACTGTTTTCAGCGACGTACAATACGCATTACGGCGCGTCCGACGCGCTCAGGCACTCGGCGTTTCAGGTTGCTTCGATAATGACGACGACGGGCTTTTCGACTGCCGACTTTGATATGTGGCACGGCGCGGCAAAAACGGTGCTCGTTATGCTGATGTTTGTCGGCGCTTGCGCAGGAAGCACGGGCGGCGGCATCAAGGTTTCGCGTTTCATCGTTGCGGGAAAAAGCGTGCTTCGCGAAATCAGGTCGTACGTTCACCCCAAGAGCGTAGAGAATATGAAAATGGACGGCAAGGTGCTTGACAAGAACACTATCAAGGCGACAAATATCTACCTTATCACGTTTATGTTTGTCTACGCGCTGTCTATGTTCCTCGTTTCGATTGAAGGACACGATTTGATAACTAACTTTACGTCCGTTGCGGCGACGATTAACAACATCGGTCCTGGTCTTTCTCTTGTAGGACCAACGCAGAACTTCAGCTTTTTCGGCACGTTCAGCAAGTATATTTTTATATTTGATATGCTTGCAGGACGCCTTGAGCTCTTCCCGATGCTGCTTATCTTTAACCCGATTATGTGGAAGGATACGGTTACCCAGAGCGTGAGAAAGCGCCGCGCAAGAAAGAATGTTAAATAACAAGGAGAGATTTTATGAAAAAAGCACTCAGTATTTGTTTATCAATTGTAATGCTGGTAAGCGTTATCAGCATTTTGCCGTTTTCGGCTTTCGCTTTTAAAGAGGTTACAATTACCTTTGACTCAGACGGCAAGGGCTTCGGCGGCGGTATTTCAAGCAATCCGTATTATAGTTCAAAAATTGAAGGTGACGGAAAAATACGTCTTACTGCAAACGAAGGTGATACATTCCGTGTAAGATGCAGCTATCGCTGGGCGAGGTCTGCTGACGAAAACTATTTTGCAACGGGCTGGAAGCTTGATGGCGACGACAGCGGAAAAGTATATACTCACGGCGAGGAGTTCACCGTGCCTGACGGCGATGTTACCTTTATTGCCGACTGGCACGAAAAAATTGCTGTAACTTATGATTACAACGGCGGCTGTCAGAGAAATCTTGAGCGTTTCGAGCCTACAACGGTTAACGAAGCCGAAAGTGACAATTACATCGTTTTCAAAGCTGATACAGAACTGGAATCAACAGGCTTTAACGGCAAGTATCTTTATCGCGAGGGATACAATTTTATCGGCTGGAGCGTAAAGGGCTCTACGGACGGCAAGCTGTATCAGTGTGAGGATACATATAATCTCAAAACAGACACAACCTTCGTAGCTCAGTGGAAGGTTGATATGTCGACTCACAAGCACGACTTCAAGCTTGCTTCAACTGTTGACGCTACCTGCACGCAGGACGGCGCGAAAGAATACAGCTGCTTCTGCGGCGAAAAGAAAACAGAAACAATACCTGCAAAGGGACACACGGCTGTTATCGACGCGGCAGTACCTGCAACCTTCAAGGCTGCAGGAAAAACGGCAGGCGCTCACTGCTCTGTGTGCGGCGCAGTTATCACGGCGCAGACTGCCGTTGCAAAGCTCAGCGAAGCAGGTCTTTCAAAGACGTCTGCAAAAGCAGGCAAAAACGCCTTTACGGCAACGTGGAAAACGGTAAAGGGTGCCGACGGTTATGAAGTTCAGTATTCGCTCAAAAAGAATATGAAAAAGGCGAAGAAAAAGACAGTCAAGGGCGCGAAGAAAACGAAGCTTAAGGTTAATAAGCTCAAAGCGAAGAAAACGTACTACGTTCGCGTGCGCGCCTACAAAACGGTAAACGGCAAAAAGCAGTACAGCAAATGGTCTGCTGTTAAAAAGGTTAAGACAAAATAAGCGAGGAATAAATTATGAAAAAGATATTGTCACTTGTTTTAACAATTGTATTAATAATGTCTGTGGTATCAGCGATACCGTTTTCGGCATCAGCTGAAACAAGCGGAGCATGGACGTATTATCTGCTTAATGATAATACAGCAGAAATAGAGAATTATTCAGGAAATGAATCAGTGCTTGAAATTCCGTCTGAAATTGACGGTTATAAAGTTACGAGTATTAGCGACTATGCTATATGCTACGATGATACAATTACATCTGTAACAGTTCCAAATACTGTAACAAAAATCGGTCATTATGTATTCTGTGAGTGCCCTAATCTGAACATAGTAAATCTTCCCGATAGCTTGACGAGTGTTTCATACATTTTATATAACTCAGGATACTTCAACAATGAAAGTAATTGGGAAAATGGTGTATTATATATCGGCAATTACCTTATCAGCGCGAATAGCACTTGCCCTGAAAATTATACTGTAAAAGACGGTACGAAGGTTATTTCAGAGTATGCCTTTTCCTCTAATTCATCAATAACTAACCTTGTTATACCAGGTAGCGTTATAAATATCGGTAGTTCTGCGTTTTATAATTGTAAAAGCTTAAAAAGCGTGACAATTAATGATGGCGCAAAAAGTATTGAATCGGCAGCATTCAAGGACTGCACAAGCCTCGATACTATTGCTGTTCCCGAAAGCCTGACAAATATCGAAAGTGATGCTTTTATAAATACTGCTTATCTGAAAAACGAATCAAACTGGGATAATAATGTTTTATATATGAACAAGGCATTAATAATCGCTAACGATAGCATTTCAGGTAATTATGCTGTTAAGGATGGTACAAAGCTTATTTCTGAAAATTCTTTTTTGAATTGCAAATCGTTAACAGGTATTAATATACCAAAGAGTGTCGAAAATGTATGTAATTGTGTTTTTGACGGCTGTTCTGGCTTAGAAAGCATTGTTGTCGACAGCGAAAACACATCGTATGACAGCAGGAATAACTGTAATGCATTGATTGATTCAAAAGCAAATGTATTACTTCGTGGATGCAAAAATACCGTTATTCCTGTTGGAATAAAAACAATAGGAAGCTCCGCATTTAATAACTGCAAAGGATTAAAGTCAGCAGTTTTACAGAGCGGCGTTGAAACCATAGAAGACTTGGCGTTTTATGGCTGCAGCGACTTAGAAAGCATTACGATACCGTCAACCCTGAAGAAAATCAGTTCGTTTGTTTTTGAAGGCTGCGACAGCTTAAAAATCGTTAATATCGAAAGTATTGAAGCATGGTGCAGCATTTCATTCGATTATGAAACAGCGTCTAATCCTCTTGGTATAACGCATATGCTTTATTTGAATGGCGTTCCTGTTGAAAACCTTAAAATACCTGATACTGTAACGGCAATAAGTGACGGCGTTTTTTATGGATACGACGGATTAAAGAGCGTAATAATACCCGATAGCGTAACCTATATAGGAAATCTAGCTTTTAGCAATTGTTTAGGTTTGAAGGAAGTTACAATACCAAAAAGTGTTTCGTATTTGGGTTGGAGCGTATTTTCTGGTTGTTCAGGCTTGGAAAGTGTTACTATTCCGAAAGGAATATCCGAAATAAAATGGGGTGTATTTGAGAATTGTACTGTATTAAAGAATGTATATTATCAGGGAACAAAGGATGAATGGAACAAAATCGTTATTGGTGAATATAACGAATCCTTGAAAAAAGCAATGATACACTTTGCTGATTCGAATTCTGAGCCATCAGTACCAAGTTTACCACAAACTCCCGCAGCTTCTGCGGCAACACCAGCACCTCAAGCTTCGCCGATAGTAACGGCTCCGAAAACAACAGTTATACTCAAAAAAGTAACTGTAAAGAAGAGCGCAAAGAAGCTCATCCTTCAGGCAACAGTAAAGGTTGACGGTAAGGCTGTAAAGGGCAAGAAGGTAACCTTTAAGTTTAACGGCAAGAAATATACTGCAAAGACGAACGCAAAGGGTGTTGCAAAGGTAACTATCAAAAAAGCCGTACTTAAAAAGCTTAAGAAGGGCAAGAAGGTTACATATTCAGCTACGTATAATAAGGTTACTGCTAAAAAGACGGTAAAAGTAAAATAAGCAAAGCAAAGCTCCCGACTCTGGGAGCTTTTGTGTTGTGTATTATTAACTATTGTGTTATAATCAAATTAACTAAGGGAATAACATTTGTAACAGAAGGGTGATGCAGATGCTTATACTGAAAGATATTAACAAAAAATACTACACGAGCCACAGTGTAGTTGAAGCGCTTAAGGGCGTATCTATCGCGTTTCGTGACAATGAATTTGTGTCAATACTCGGTCCGTCGGGCGGCGGAAAAACGACGCTGCTTAATATCATCGGCGGACTTGACCGCTATTCTGATGGTGAGCTGCTTATCGACGGAAAATCGACGAAGTCGTACGACGACAGGGCGTGGGATACTTACCGCAATCATTCGGTGGGCTTCGTGTTTCAGTCGTACAACCTCATTCCGCATCAGTCCGTGCTTGCTAACGTCGAGCTTGCGCTGACGCTTTCGGGCATAAGTAAGCGCGAAAGGCAGGAGCGTGCAATCAAGGCGCTTGAGGATGTCGGACTTGGCGATTTGATAAAGAACAAGCCGTCTGAGCTTTCGGGCGGTCAGATGCAGCGCGTTGCAATTGCAAGAGCGCTCGTTAACGACCCGAAAATCCTGCTTGCCGACGAGCCGACTGGCGCGCTTGACACCCAGACCTCGCTGCAGGTTATGGAGCTTCTGAAGGAGATTGCAAAGGACAGACTCGTCGTTATGGTAACGCATAACCCCGAGCTTGCAGAAAAATACTCAACGCGAATAGTTAAGCTCCGCGACGGCGAAATTATCGACGACAGCAACCCGTATGAGCCTGAAACAGATACGGGCGAGGGCATTAATGAAAAGCGTCATTCAATGAGCTTTTTTACGGCGCTTTCGCTGTCCTTTACAAACCTGCTTACAAAAAAGACGAGGACAATTCTGACCTCGATTGCAGGCTCGATAGGCATTATCGGTATTGCGCTAATTCTGTCCCTTTCGACGGGCATAAACAATTATATTGACGATATTCAGCAGGACGCGATGGATTCGTATCCGCTGACGGTTGATAAGCAGGCGTTTGATATCACCTCGCTTATGTCGAATATGCCGCTGCAGGACGCGAACGGCAAGGAACCACACAACGACGGCAAGGTTTATTCAAACAACGCGATGGTTCAGCAGGCAAGTGCTATGAGCGGCAGTATGAAGCAGAACAGTATGAATAAGTTCAAGGATTATCTTGATAATCCTTCGTCGCCGATTAATAAGCACCTCGGCAAAAACGGCGTCGTTTATTCCTACAACGCGGGCTTTGATATTTTTGCATACGACAGCGAGGGCGTGCTGATAAACACCGACGGCACCACGTTTGTTAATGATAACGCGGCGGCGAAAATTATGATGAATAACGACCTCTTTAACGTCGAGGACGTAATGAATATGCTCAACTCGTCAGGAAGCATCGGCAATTTTGTCAACTGCTTTATTCAGCTTCCGTCAAAAACTGACGGCACGGGCATCAGCGACGCTGTGTCCGACCAATACGACCTCGTCTACGGCAACTGGCCGAGCGAATATAACGAGGTTGTGCTTGCGCTTGACGTAAATGGCGAGATAATGTCAAACTATCTTTATATGATGGGACTTCTTCCAGCTTCGCAGTACAACGAAATTGTAAACAAGGTGCAGGCTGGTGAAAACGTCGTCGAAAAGGTTGAAAGCTGGAAGTATGAGGATATCTGCAAGAGCGAATTTTATCTCGTTCCCGCCTGCGACCAGTACAAAAAGAACGGCGACGGCTGGTACGACTATCTCGGCACAAACCAGAAGGATATGAACGACGTTATATCAAAAAAGAGCATACCGCTGAAAATTTCGGGTATTATTCAGGTGAAAAACGATAACGTCGCAATCCCGAATATTCCCGCAATGGGCTACACAAAAGCGCTTTCCGATTACGTTATCAGCTATTCCTCCGACAGCCAGATTGTCAAGGACCAGACCGAAAACCCAGAGCTTGATATGCTCACGGGCAAGGAGTTTGCAAAGGAAAAGGATAATCTTCTTGCAAGGCTCGTTCCTGCTATGAAGGCGCTTATCCCCGACAAAACGCTTGAGGGTAACCTCGAAAAGCTCGGCGTAGTAAGCTACGATTTCCCGACATCAATTTCGATTTACGCCGACTCCTTTGACGAAAAGGAGGAAATAATCAACTGTATCAAGGCGTACAACGACGGCGTTGACGAGCATGACAAAATCATCTATACCGATTACGTCGGCGTTATTATGTCCTCGGTTTCAAGCATTATCAAAGCCGTGTCGTACGTGCTTATGGGCTTCGTGGGCGTTTCGCTCGTCGTAAGCTCGATAATGATAGGAATTATAACGTACATTTCCGTGCTTGAACGCAAAAAGGAAATCGGCATACTTCGCGCAATCGGCGCGTCAAAAAAGGATATTTCGCATGTGTTTAATGCAGAAACATTTATAATCGGTCTTGCTTCTGGACTGATAGGCGTCGGCGTAACGGCGCTGATGCTGATACCGATAAATGCGCTGCTGCACCATTATCTCGAGTCGGTAATTGTATCCGCCGCGTTCCCGATAAAGGGCGCAATAATTCTTGTAATCCTGAGCGTCGTGCTGACTGTTATAGGCGGCTTAATCCCGTCGGGAATAGCCTCGCGCAAAGAGCCAGTCGAAGCTTTGAGGAGCGAATAAAACAATTTTACGGAGTGCTGATTGCGGCACTCCGTTTTTATATGTATATTGTTTTTGATGATACGCCGTGATATAATTATTTCGATATATCAACATTTGAGGAGAATTATACGGTAGAACTAAAAGCAATAACGGAAGATAATTTTGTTGACGCGTTTAACTTAAAGCTTGCAGCGGGGCAGGAGGAATTTGTTTCGCACCCGATACGCAGCCTTGCACAGGCATATGTTTACAGAGAGCAGTGCCGACCGTTCGGAATTTACGCATCAGGAAAAATGGTTGGATACGTAATGGTAATCTATGACTATGACATACCTGTTGCAAAAAAGCTGTACGAAAACAAAGGCTTTGCCGCAACAGGCGTCGAATTCGATGACGAAATAGAACTCGTTATGAACGTTTAAGCAAAAATCCTTCCCACGGGGAAGGATTTTTATTGATATTAATTTATTCTATTGTAAGTATTTCAGAGAAGCCTGTTACAGAAAAGACCTCGTTTACTATTTCGTTTGCGTTAACGACCTTCATTGAGCCCTGAACGTTCATTTTCTTCTGTGCTGATAAAAGCACGCGAAGTCCTGCTGAAGAAATGTATTCAAGATTTGCAAAATCAAACGTAAGCTCGGTGACGCCGTCAAGCTCGTTTTTTACAACTGCTTCTAATTCGGGAGCCGTTGTGGTTTCAAGTCTGCCTTCAACTGCAAGGGTAAGTGCGCTGCCGTCACTATTTTTATTTATTTTCATAATTATTTCTCCTTATACATTTTTATATACAATCATTTCAACGGTGCCTTCGGCGATTCCGATTTCAACCTCGTCGGCAATATTTGCAATAATTGATTTTTCAAGTTCGTCCCATTTTTCGCTGTTTCTCTGACTTGCCTTATATCTGTTGAGCGACCATACGTTTGCGTAAGCGGCAGAGTAGTTCTTTGCAACAGCAGCTGCCTGCGCCGTCGAAAGGTTGTCAGAAGCCCAGCCCGACGCATATTCTTCTGCCAACGGTGCCTCTACTGGCTCAACAAGGCGGCTGAACAAATCGCGAAGCTTGCCCATAACGCCTTTTGCGGCAATATTTTCGCCGCTCGTTGATGCTGACATCAGCTTTTGTCGCATTTCTGTATTCATAGCTGTTTCAGCCTTCAGGTGAAGCTGGAAGGTGTTATCTTCGTCGTCAATCCAGAAATCTGCTTCCTGCTCGCCTGTAAGCGCTTTCATCATACCCATCATTTCCTCTGCCAAAAGCAGGAGATGAATGGAGTCTGTTTTTGACAGCGATTTGAAATTAGCAACTAATTCCGTTTGCTTAACTGCTTCAGCAACGCCGTCGCCAGTATTAGTAACATGGATAACATCAGATTTCATTTACAATTCCTCCAAGCATTAATGATTACCACATTTTTTTATATTATATCATTTTGTTTTGCCGTTTTCAAGCAATAATTATAGATGAAGTATAAATGACAAAGAAATAATCCCATTAACTACGCTTGTTATCGTACCACCTCATCCGTTTGGCAGGGGCGTGAATTTTAAGATGACCACTTCCGATAAATATACAATGTATCAACAGGCTTTGGACTTTTGGTATTACGCCGTTTCGCGAACTCAAAGATGACCGTTACAGCGTTGAAGATGAGATTATCGCTCAAAAAGTTCTTAGTTCAGGATTCTGACGGGTATCTTCTGCAATTTACGGGTTGAGTATGCTTTACTTGTGTAAAAAAGCAAAGAGAGTTCTCCTTGACTTTAATATAATTTGAATATATAAATTATCAACCCATAAACTACGCTTGTTGCCGTTCCGTAGACGAGGACGGGACCTGCTATGCTGAACATCTGCGCGGCGGTGCCGAGTACGTACCCCTCGTGCTGAAATTCGAGTGCAGGGGCAACGACGGAGTTTGCAAAGCCGCTTATCGGTACTATTGTCCCTAAAACGCGCCCCCATAACTGCACTGTACTTTTCTTATGTACTGTGCTATAATGAACCTGACAAATCGGGATTTGTTGAAGCGAGAAAGTTTTTCTCGCTTTTAATTTTGGTTTAATTTTGCGCTGTAAAATGAAGATAACAACATTGGAAAGGATGTTATTTATGAAACCATCAAAGGCAGTTATTGCAATCATATTAGTTGCAGCATTAATCGCAACGATGTGCGCTTGCAGTAAAAACTCAAATTCAAACAGCACAACCACATCTGCAAGCTCAAGCGCAGAAGAAATTGAAACGGCGCTCAAACTTGCAAACAATGAAAATCAGGAATGGACGTATGACAGCAACGCTGACGCGTGGATATTAAGCGTGGTTACCGCTGTTATGAATCCCGAAATTGAGGACCAGCAGGGTGTTTCCGTCTGCGTACCCGGAGCTTACGTTAAGGGTATTGATACCGACGGCGACGGCTCAGTTGATACAACGGCAGAAAACGCAAACTCTGCGGTTAAGGGCTCGCTTGTGATTGACTATGACGCGAAGGTAACAAGCACCAACGGTCAGGTTTATACCGCTTCAACCTGCCCCGTTATTCTTAACACAGGTGCGGCAGGCTACGGCTCGCAGAACAATCAGACCGCCGCAACGACCTATGCAAAAGAAGGATACATTAATGTTGCCTGCGGCAACAGGGGCAAACAGGACACAGCAACCGACAGCGACGGTAACGAATACTATACGGGAGACGCTCCGCTTTGTTTGGTTGACCAGAAGAACGCCGCAAGATATGTGAAATACAACATCCTGCTCGGCAATCTTCCCGGTAATATTGATTACTTTGTATCAACAGGCGGCTCGGGCGGCGGCGCCCATGCAGCGATGTTTGCAGCAACCTCCAACAATTCGGATTACTACGATTACGAAATTGAAGCAGGCGCAGTAGGCGTTTACAAAAATGCGGATGGCACTTATTCCACAACCGTAACGATTGACGGCAAGGAATACGAAATCTCCGACGGCGCGTGGGGCTGTGTTGCATACAGCGCAATCACCTCGCTTTACGAAGCGGATATGGCGCTCGCGTTTGAATACTATCTTGATGCCGATTACGATTTCGGTTCGGATTTCAAAGCAAAGCTCGCCGAGCTTCTCGCTGAAGAATACAAGAACTATATCAACGACCAAAATCTAACCGTTGACGAAAGCAAGGTAAACCTTGACATTAACTCTGACGGCGATACAAAGGATACTATTAAACTCGCGATTGAATATGACGAAAGCAAGTATCCCGAAACCAACGGCTACGGGGGAACCTATCTTGATTTCTATCTTGCCGAGTTTATCTCAAATCTTCAGTGGTATATTGACAATCTTGATTATTCCGAAAACTGGACCTGGTTTGACGCTGACGGAAACGCGCTTTCCGACAGCGAGGTTGCCGCTATGACAACCGCTGACAAGGCGCAGGCGTTTTTAGAGGGCAGATATACAAAGGGCAGTTCCTCATCCGAAAATATGCAGGGTGGACCCGGCGGTAACGGCGGTTCTCCAAGCGGTGAAGCTCCGAGCGGAAATCCGCCAAGCGATATGGGCGGTACGCCTCCGGATATGAACGGAGGTTCAAAAGAAGTGGGCACACCCGACGCAGGCTCCACTCAGTCCTCAACAGGCAGTACGGACAGCGCAAATTACAGCAGTTTTGACGAAATGCTTGAAGCATATCAAAATGATATTGCTTCAATTCAGGAGGGCGACAAATACGGCAACAATATCGTTAATCTTTATAATCCTCTGAATTATATCGGCAACGATGATACCGATAACCCGACCTGGACAAGAATTGTTATGGGCGCTTCCGAGGGCGATATGAGTATGTTCTCCTCCCTCAATATGCAGATTGCATGGCTTAACGCAGGCGTTGACAGCACGATTGAATGGCAGTGGGACGGCGGTCACGTTCCGAGTGAGGTTCTCGGCGAAAGTCTTGCGCTCTATGTTGATACCATGTACGGAAAGTATGTTGACGGCGCAGTAGAGATTACAAAAGCCGAAGCATCAAAACAGACTTCAAACGGTGATTCCACCGAACAGAGCGGAACGGATATTACCTCCTGGGTGAATTACAAGGACAGTAAAGTTTCCTTCTCACTTGCAGACGCCGCTTCTTACAGAACCGCAGGCGCAAGCAAGGCAGTTCCCGGCTTTGATGTAATTGACTACGTTCAGGAAGACTATGTATTCGGCAACAGCACAGCGGACGCAAGGCATTGGGACGAACACCTTTTGAAAGTCCTTGAAGAAAACAAGGATACGCTTAGTGAATTATTTAATAAATAACTATTGCAATGTAAGCACAGCCGATCGCTCCGGCTGTGCTTTTTTCGTATGGTGTGCTATAATGAACCCGACAACTTCTAATTCATCGAGTATCAGGTATAACAAAAGCAGGGCATACCCCTGCTTTTATTTCGTTACCAAATAGTATATCAACCCGTAAACTACGCTTGTTGCCGTGCCGTAGACTATGACCGGTCCCGCTATGCTGAACATCTGCGCGGCGGTGCCGAGGATGTAGCCCTCGTGCTGAAATTCGAGTGCAGGGGCAACGACGGAGTTTGCAAAGCCGCTTATCGGTACGATTGTTCCTGCGCCTGCGTGGCGCGCAATTTTGTCGTAAACGCCGATGCCCGTCAGTATTGCAGTAATTATTATCAGCAACGACGGTACGGCGAGCTTTACGGCTTTTTCGCCGAGCCCCATTCCTTCAAAGATGAAGTTCAGTATCTGTGCAAAAAGGCATATTCCGCCGCCGAAAACGAAAGCCTTGACGCAGTTCAGAATTATCGGCGAATTCGGACTTGCCTTGTCGGTCATTTTTGAATAATCACTGTTTGAAATGCTCATAGCTACTCCTTGACAATTGGTTATATTTTAGTATAATTAATGATGAATGATAAATTATGAATGATGAATTGAGGGTGGGCAAGCCCACACCCATTATATTTGCTTGAGGCGTAAGCTGAGTAACTTGAATTCATAATTAATAATTCATAACTCATAATTTGCAAAAAAGGTGATACAATGCATCTTATCGAAGTAAGAAACGTTTACAAAATATATAATCCTGGCGAAAACCAGGTTAACGCGCTTGACGGCGTTTCGCTCACGATTGACGAGGGCGAATTTGTCGCTATTATCGGTCAGTCGGGCTCGGGTAAATCAACGCTTATGAATATGCTCGGTCTGCTTGATACGCCTACGGAGGGCGAGTATTACATCAACGGCAAGCTCGTTGACGACCTTACCGACGACCAGATGAGCGTTATCCGTAACGAGCAGATTGGATTTATCTTTCAGGGCTTTAACCTTATTTCGTCGCTGACGGCGCTTGAAAACGTCGAGCTGCCGCTCGTATACCGCGGTATGCACAGCGCCGAAAGGCATGAGATTTCTATAGCCGCACTTGAAAAGGTGGGACTCGGCGACAGGCTTGACCACCTGCCGACTGCGCTTTCGGGCGGCCAGCAGCAGCGTGTTGCAGTTGCAAGAGCTATTGCAGCGGCTCCGCCTGTGATTCTTGCCGATGAGCCGACGGGTAACCTCGATACAAAATCGACGAAGGACGTTATGGCAATCCTCCATACGCTAAAGGACGAGGGCAGAACGGTTATCATCATCACCCACGATAATGAAATCGCCGAGGAAGCGGAACGCGTCGTTCGTATCCGCGACGGAAAAATTGTAGAGGATTACATCAATCCAGGCTTTGAAGAAAAATACGGCAGAAAAGCAAAATACGACAATAAAAAACCGATTGATTTGGGATAAAAAGAGCCTTAGGGCTCTTTTTTGCTTAGAGCTACAGGCTTGATGTTGCTCGCTCCGCTCGGACAATTAGTCTGCTTACGGCAAACTGCCAAAAGATTATTTATCCTTTGGCTTCGTTACAAGCGCCGTTATCAGTCCGCACAGTACGGCGACGGTTACGCCGCCCGACATCGCAGTAAATGCGCCCGTAATCACTCCCATAAAGCCCTGCTCGCGTATTGCGTCCCGCGTTCCTTTTGCAAGCGCGTAGCCGAAGCCTGTCAAAGGAATAGTCGCACCCGTGCCTGCAAAATCTACGAGCTTTTCGTATATTCCGAGTCCGCCGAGGATAACGCCGACGCATACGAACGTAACGAGTATTCGCGCGGGCGTCATTTTTGTTATGTCAATCAAAAGCTGACCGATAACGCATATCGCTCCGCCGACAAGAAATGCCTTAATACACATCAGAAGCATAAAAAATCACCCATTAGTAATTGTTTGTACTAATGGGTGATTTATACATTTTAGCTTAGAGCTTGAGGCTTGTAGCTGTCAAACAGCTTACTATTTGATGATTGACTCTCCAGTCATTTCCTCAGGCTGAGGCATATTCATTACCTTGAGCATTGTAGGAACGATGTCACAGAGTCTGCCGCCCTCGCGAAGCTCAACGTCGCCGCAGTTGCACACGATGAACGGAACCTCGTTTGTTGTGTGAGCCGTAAACGGTGAGCCATCAGGCTCCTTCATCTGGTCTGCGTTGCCGTGGTCGGCAGTTACAAAGAGCGTGCCGCCGTTTTCCATAACTGCATCATAGAGCGAGCCGACGCACTTGTCAACTGCTTCAACGGCTGCAACAGCAGCGTCAAAAACGCCTGTGTGACCTACCATATCGCAGTTAGCGAAGTTAACAATAACAACGTCGTACTTGCCGCTTCTGACAGCCTCGTCGAGCTTCTCGCTGACGAGATATGCGCTCATTTCAGGCTGAAGGTCGTATGTAGCAACCTTTGGTGACGGAATAAGTATTCTATCCTCGCCGTCGTTAACAGCCTCAACGCCGCCGTTAAAGAAGAATGTAACGTGCGCGTACTTTTCCGTTTCGGCAATACGAAGCTGAGTCATATTATTCTTTGCAAGATATTCGCCGAAGGTGTTTGTAAGCACCTGAGGTCTGAACGCGATGTCAACGTTAGGCATTGTTGCGTCGTACTGCGTCATACAAACGTAATTAACCTTGAAATATTTTCTGTCAAAGCCTGTGAAGTCCTCGTCAACGAAGGTGCGCGTGATTTCTCTTGCGCGGTCGGGGCGGAAGTTGAAGAATACAACGCTGTCGCCCTCGTGAACTCTGCCCTCGTTTTTGAGCGTAACCGTCGGCATAATGAATTCGTCGGTAAGGTTTTTGCCGTCGCCGTCAATCGTTTCGTAAGAAGCCTTGATAGCTTCAACTGGATCGTCAGCCTGTACGCCCTCGCCGAAAACGAACGCGTTGTACGCCTTCTGAACTCTGTCCCAGTTGCTGTCACGGTCCATAGCGTAATATCTGCCCGTAACGGTTGCAACCTTGCCGACGCCGATTTCGTTCATCTTTTCGATAGCCTCGGCAACAAAGTCCTTGCCCGAGGTCGGCGGAACGTCACGTCCGTCCATAATGCAGTGAAGATAAACCTTTGTCTGTCCGAGCCTTTTTGCAAGCTCAAGAAGTCCCCAGATGTGCGAGTTGTGCGAGTGAACGCCGCCGTCGCTCATAAGTCCCATAAGGTGAAGCGAGGTGCCGTTGTCAACCGACTTTTTGATAGCGGAAACGAGCGCTTCGTTTTCAAAAAAATCGCCGTCCTGAATTGATTTTGTGATTCTTGTAAGCTCCTGATATACGACTCTGCCTGCGCCCATATTTGTGTGGCCGACCTCAGAGTTACCCATCTGTCCGTCAGGGAGTCCTACGTCCATACCCGAAGCGCCGATGTAAGTGTACGGGTATTTTTCCATAAGCATATCAAGATTAGGCTTCTTTGCGGCAGCGATAGCGTTGCCGTAATCGCTTTTGTTGTGACCGAAGCCGTCCATAATGCAAAGTACGTTTGTCTTTTTCATCTGTGTGTTCTCCTAAAATAAGGGCGGATTACTCCGCCCGTTATGTGCAATTGATTATCTGCTTGCAGCCTTTACAATGATTGAGAAGTCCTCAGCCTTAAGGGAAGCGCCGCCGATAAGTCCGCCGTCAACGTTCTCCTTGTCTGTAAGCTCCTCAGCATTTTTGGCGTTCATTGAGCCGCCGTACTGAACAACGAAAGCGTCTGCAGCTGCCTTGCTGTAAAGCTCAGCGATTACGCCGCGGATGTAGCCGTTAACCTCGTCAGCCTGGTCAGCAGTAGCAGTCTTGCCCGTGCCGATAGCCCATACTGGCTCGTAAGCGATGATAACGTTCTTGAGCTCGTCCTCAGTAACGCCCTGAAGCGCAACCTTAGTCTGCTTGCCAACGATTTCAAATGTAACGCCCTGTTCTCTCTCTTCAAGAACCTCGCCTACGCAAAGGATAACTGTAAGTCCGTTGTCAAGCGCTGCGCGTACTCTCTTGTTAACTGTTTCGTCAGTTTCGCCGAAATACTGGCGTCTTTCGCTGTGACCGATAATAACGTAAGGAACGCCCATAGCCTTGAGCATAGGTGCCGAAACCTCGCCTGTGAATGCGCCCTTTTCTGCCCAGTGGCAGTTCTCAGCGCCGATTTTGATGTTTGAGCCCTCTGCAGCGTCAAGCGCAGCCTGAAGGTCAACAAACGGAGCGCAGATTACAACGTCACAGTCAGCATCTGCTACAAGCGGTTTCATTTCGTTGATGAGTGCAGTAGTTTCAGCAGGTGTGTTGTTCATTTTCCAGTTACCTGCGATAACTGCTTTTCTAAGTGCCTTGTTCATATTGTACCTCTTTATTATTTATTTAGGTGTGGACATAGTCCACCAAAAGCCTTGAGCCTTCAGCCTTGCAGCCGAAGGCTGCTCCTTTTGTCTGAAGCGTAGCTTATTTATCGTTAAGTGCCATAATACCAGGAAGCTCCTTGCCCTCAAGGAATTCAAGAGAAGCGCCGCCGCCTGTTGAGATGTGGCTCATCTTGTCAGCAAAGCCGAGCTTTGTAACTGCAGCAACGCTGTCGCCGCCGCCGATGATTGAGATTGCGCCGCTTTCTGCAACTGCGTTAGCAACTGCAACCGTGCCTGCTTCAAAGTTCTTCCATTCGGAAACGCCCATAGGACCGTTCCAGATTACTGTGCCTGCGCCCTTGATAGCGTCGGTAAAGAGCTTCTGAGTAGCGGGACCGATGTCAAGGCCCATCCAGCCGTCCGGAATTTCGTCGGAATTAACAATCATAGCCTCGGTGTCCTCGCTGTATTCCTTACCAACCTTGTTGTCGATAGGAATAAGGAACTTAACGCCCTTAGCCTCTGCGTCCTTCATCATTTCGCCTGCCTTTGCAACCCAGTCAGCCTCGAGCAGTGAGGTGCCGATGCTGTGACCGAGATACTTCATAAAGGTATAAGCCATACCGCCGCCGATGATGATAGTGTCGCACTTGTCAATCAGGTTAGAGATAACGCCGATTTTGTCCGAAACCTTTGCGCCGCCGAGAATAGCAACGAGCGGTCTTTTCGGGTTAGCGAGCGCGCCGCCCATAAATTCGATTTCCTTCTGGATAAGGAAGCCGCATACTGCAGGAAGATATGAAGCTACGCCTGTTGTTGAGCAGTGAGCTCTGTGAGCTGTGCCGAATGCGTCGTTAACAAAAATGTCTGCGATAGAAGCAAGCTCCTGCGAGAAGTTAGCTGTGTTGCTCGTTTCCTCCTGGCGGAAGCGAACGTTTTCAAGAAGCATAACCTCGCCGTCATTAAGAGCGTTTGACATCATTCTTGCATTGTGGCCGACAACCTCTTTATCCTCTGCAAGCTTAACCTCAACGCCGAGATATTCGCTGAGTCTTTCGGCAACGGGAGCAAGACTGAACTCAGGCTTGTACTGTCCCTTAGGTCTGCCGAGATGTGAGCAGAGAATAACCTTTGCGCCGTGCTCCATCAAATACTTGATAGTAGGCAGAGCTGCAACAATTCTCTTGTCATTAGTGATAATTTTTCCGTTGAGCGGAACATTGAAGTCACAGCGTACTAAGCATTTTTTACCCTGTACGTCAATATCTTCAATACTTTTTTTGTTTAAAGCGTTCATTGAAAAACCTCTCCTTATTTTTGATTAAACTTTAACAAATATATTATATAATAAAATCAATCAATATGCAATAGTTAATTTCAGTTTAAGCTAAGCAGCTTAAATATGTTGCCTTAGGCTTTGAGAAGAACAAATAAAAAGCCGCCGGTTCAATGTGAAATTGAACTGACAGCTTAATGCTTTTGTCTTGCTTTAATTAAGCGCGTCGCTTACTGCGTCGCCTGCCTTGTCAACTGCTCCGCCGACGCCGTCTGCCGCGTCATCCACGCCTTCGCCTACGTCGTCGCCGACCTTGTCGGCTCTGTCCTTGACCTCTTCGCCTGCACGGCTCGCGTCGTCTGCGAGGGTGTCGGTTTTGTCAGTCGTGTCTTTCGTCGTCGTTTCTGTCGTCGTTTCTGTCATCGTTGTTGTTTCGGTTGTAGTTGTGATGTTGCCTCTGTCGCTGTTGCACGCTGTGAAAATTGTGCCGATTACAGCGATAGCCGCAAGTGTCAGTAATACTTTTTTCATATTGATTTTCCTTTCTTATTTCTGAAACGCTACTTTACAAGCGTTCCGCCATCTGTATAGAGCAGAAGCATAATATCCTCTTCTGCGCCAGTTTTTGAATTTATATAAACGAGAGCGTCTT
>JAFWKC010000120.1 GCA_017514345.1 Eubacterium sp. | reverse complement strand
TGCGCCGTCGTGAATAACAATCAGCTCTGCATCATCAACGGTGTCGACAGCGTTTTTTACGCTCTGCTGACGCGTTGCACCGCCGATAACAAACGATACGCGTTCGCTGTCAATAAGGCGTGAAAATTCGTCAATATCCTGCTCTCTTGCGGTGACGATAACCTCGTCAATATCCTCGACTTCAAGGAATGCTTCCACGCTTCTTTCGAGCACGGTTTTGCCCATTACCTCAAGCAGCAGCTTGCTTTTATCTATTTTCATACGCGTTCCCGACCCTGCGCCGAGAATTAAAGCAACGTTACTCAATTTCCTTTATCTCCTTTAACTCCTCCTCGTTGGGAGTTACGTATTCGGTTTTATAGTTGTCGTAAATTACCATACCGAACTTCGCGCCGTTCGGCTTGTGAACGTTTTTGACGATAGTGTAATCGACAGCCACGTTTGACGAGGCGTGCGCCTTTGAATTGTACGCGGCAAGCATAGCTGCCTCGCGGATAAGCTTGTCGGTAAACGGTCTGTCCTTTTCTGCCGTCACGATAACGTGACTTCCCGCCGTGTCCTTAACGTGAAACCACAAATCGTAATTCTTCGCCGTTTTGAGAGTAAGCTCGTCATTTTGTACGTTATTGCGTCCGACTGCGATTTCAAAGCCCTCGCTCGACATATAACGCTTTGGCGGAAGCTTTTTACTGTTCTTTGAACGGCTGACGTTTCGCCTGCTGAGAAAGCCTGCCTGGCTCAGCTCCGCTCTTATAGCCGTAATCTCGCTGTCAGTTTCGGCGCGCGAGAGCATATCGATTACAGAGTCGAGATATTCAGCCTCCTGCTCTGCGTCGGTGATAAACGCCTTCAGCTTGCTTTCGGCAATCTGCTTTTTGCGGTAATCCTTGTAGTATTTCTGTGCGTTCTGCGATGGGGTAAGCGTGACGTCAGCCTTAATTCTGACTGTTTTTCCCTCGTCGTAGAAGTTTTCAAGCTCATAAAACGCCGCGCCCTTTTCAAGCCTGTATAGGTTGGAATTGATAAGGTCGCCGTATATTTTGAGCTGCTCCTTGTTTTCGCATTCCTTAAGCTCGCGCTTGCGGTTAATCGCCTTTCGCACAGCCCTTTCCTGCAGCGTTGTAAGTCGGTGAAAAAGGTCGTTGCTGCGCTGCTTTATGCGCTCAATGCGTACCTGCTCATAGTAGTAAAAGTCAATGAGCTGTGAGAAGGTGTCAAACGATTTGTACTGCGCGACGTCGCCGTACTGCTTCGGCACAAAATACGTATAGTCCTTCGGCTTGTCGACAATCACGACGGTCGGATGAGGATTTTTAATATGCTCCTTCAGCTCATCGAGCGTCATACCGTGCTCAAGCTCGCGCGCAACTATGGGCGAAATTCCCTGCAGAACCTCCTGATACGCGAGCGATTTTTTTATGCCGAGCGTTTCAATTGTAGCTTCAAGCTCAGCCGCGTCGCACTCAAAAATATTCTTCTTACTCTGCTGTGGCGGAAGCTCGTATCTTATGTTCGGAAGCACCTCGCGCACGCTTGATGTAAATTCGTCAATCTTCTTGACGCACTCAACAATAACGCCGTTTTCATCAACAAGAATTATATTGCTGTGACGTCCCATAATTTCAACAACAAGGTTAAAGGTTACGGGGTCGCCGAGGTCGTTTTTCGCGTCAAAAACAAAGGTGACGATACGCTCAAAGCCGTCCTGCGTTATATCCCTTAGCCGCGCGCCGCCAAGATGCTTACGAAGCAGCATTGTCAGCATAGGCGGCTGCTTAGGATTTTCGACAAACTGATTTGTCAGCTGTATGCGCGGACAGTCAGCCTTCGCCGAAAGGAGCAGCTTTTCCGTGCCGTCGTACGTCCTGAAGGTGAACATAAGCTCCTCTTTTGACGGCTGATAGATTTTGTCAACCCTGAAGCCGAGCAGCTTGTCTTTTATTTCATTTTTTATCAGATGTAAAAATATTCCGTCAAAAGCCATTGTTTATTCTCCGAATAAGCTGAATAATGCTTACTGAATACCGTTTACTGATTTAACTGGATTGGGCTGTTCTGCGCTGATGAACTCAACGTCAACAAACAGCTTTTCAAGCTTATCCTTCAGCGTCATAAACGCGGCGTATTCCGTTTCAAAGTGTCCTGCCGAAATTACTGTAAAGCCGTTTTCGTATGCGTCGAGCATACCGTGATACTTCATATCTCCCGTGATAAACACATCTGCGTTATTGCACGCAAGCTCTGTATACTCCTCGCACGCACCGCCGCCGACAGCAACGGTTTTTATCGCCTTTTCCGTATCCGTGTATCTTATGCCTGCACAGCCGAGTACGTCGCTGACAAGCTCTGCAAAATCGTCAATACTCATTTCGTTTTCAAGCTCACCCTTAACAATCAGCGTACCGTCGATATGCTCAGCATTTTTCAGACCGAGGATTTCAGCAAGCGCGTCGTTGATACCGCCGTTTGCCGCGTCATAATTAGTATGCGCGCAAAGTGCCGCAATACCGTTGCTTGCAAGCATATAAACTGCGCTGTCGCTGACAACGTCGGTAATGCCGCCGAAAATTATCGGATGATGCGTCAGCACCAAATCTGCGCCGACGTCCTTTGCAAAGCTGCACACCTCTTTTGTAGCGTCAAGCGCCATAACGCACTTTTTCACCTCGGCGCGAAAGTCGCCGATAAGGTGTCCCGAATTATCCCATTCCTCCTGCGTGTCGTAAGGAGCAATTGAATTTATATAGTCGTAAATGTTTTTTACCGTCGTCATAGCTTTTCCTCTATTTTTGTAATAACGGCGCTCAAATCCACGCCGCTTTTCTGCTTGTTTTTCAGATAGACGAGCAGATGCTCAAAAAATTCCCTGTCGCTGAAATCGCGGATTTTGCCGAGGTAGAGCTCCCACAGCTCAAAGTCCTTCACCTTGCCCGTATAAACGGCGTCAAGCACGCTGTAATGGTGACGCCCGTCGGGAACGACAAGGTCGTTTTGTATCTCAAAGCCGTGCTCAAAGAGCCATTTTCTCGCAAGCTCAGGGTGAGTCATAGCGTTTATAATAACGTGCTTTTTATTGATATACTGGCATTTGTCAAGCAGAGCTGCTATAAGCTCGCCGCCCATTCCAGCAAAAAGCACGTCGTCAACCTCCTCGCCGTCAACGCCGTCAAGACCGTCGGAGAGCACGCATTTTATCTTATCTTCGAGTCCGTACTCACTCACAAGTCGGCGGCACGAAGCAAGCGGCGCTTTGTTAATATCGCACGCAACGGCTGATTTAATTCTGCCTGACATCACGAGCGACACGGGAACGTAGCCGTGGTCGCAGCCGACGTCGGCAAGACGCGTGCCGTCATTAACGAGCGAGGCGCACGCTTCAAGCCGCGCCGAAAGCTTTATACCGTTATTCATTATCAAAAATACTGTTAATCACAGTTTCGTAAACGGCAACGGGGTTATCAAGGAATTTGTCCTTAATCAGCTCCGCCTGCTCGCGTGAAGCGGCAAAAAGGCTGAGCCGCATAAAATCCGTGTTCCTGTCGCTTACGCGAAGCACGACCTCAAAGCCGCCGTCCTTTTCGTTGATATCAATTTTGTTTTCACGCTCAAACGTTTCGCGCGAAATAATCTTCTGGCAGAGTTTTATGCTCTCCTCGCGAACTGTAAGCGGTAAATCGTGTTCAATAAGCTCGATAGGCGCGCCGTTAGTGTTGCCGAGCGAGAGCGTATCGTTATCGTTCTGGACGATAACGCCGCTTTTTATCATACGCGAAACTGAGTCGGCAACCTCAAAGTAATTAGCAAGCTCGCCCTCCTCGAGCGCCTTGGTAATCGTTTCTGCCTTCACCTTGCCCGAAAAGCTCGCAACAATATAGCAGACAAGCAGGTTTATCGTGCCGACGGAGCGAAGCCCACCGTTTTTCACTCCTGCCATCAATGCGTCAAAACGAAGCAAAGGATTTTCTTCGTTATTACCCCGAAATTCCTTGCTGTCAAATTCAAAATCGTTATCTTTCATAACAACCTCCGTGTTAGTGGTTAATATATAATAACATATAATATATAAAGTTGCAAATGTAATGATAAAATAAAAAACCGCCTTGATAACAAGACGGTTTAATTGAATAATTATTCTTCAGTTGCTTCCTCTGCAGGAGCATCCTCCTCTGCAGGAGCTTCCTCCTCTGCTGGAGCTTCTTCAACTGCAGGAGCTTCTTCAACTGCAGGAGCTTCTTCAACTGCTGGAGCTTCCTCGACTGCAGGAGCTTCCTCAACTGCAGGAGCTTCCTCAACTGCAGGAGCTTCCTCAACTGCAGGAGCTTCCTCAACTGCGGGAGCTTCCTCAACAGCAGGTGCTTCCTCAGCTGCAGGAGCTTCCTCAGCAGGCTCGTCAGATGCGAGCTCAGGGATAACCTCAGTTTCCTCAGGCTTTTCGAGAAGCTCTTTGACTGAGAGTGAAACTCTCTTCTTGTCAAAGTCGATGTCGATAATCTTTGCCTTAACTACGTCGCCAACCTTAAGTACGTCCTGCGGAGCCTTAATTCTCTCCCACGCAATCTGGCTGATGTGGATAAGACCGTCAACTGTAGGAAGAATGTTAGCAAACGCACCGAATGTTGCGAAGCTTACGATTCTTGCGTCAACAACTGAGCCGACAGGATAATCCCTCTTGAGGATTTCCCACGGATTGTCCTCGAGCTTCTTGAAGCCGAGGCTGATTTTTCTTGTTTCCTCGTCAAGTGCCTTGATTGTAACCTCAACTGTATCGCCAACGTTAACAACCTCTGACGGGTGCTTAATTCTTGACCACGAAAGCTCGGAAATATGTATCATACCGTCGATACCGCCGAGGTCAACGAATGCGCCGTATGATGTGAGCGACTTAACTGTGCCTGTAATCTTCTGACCCTCTTCAAGAGCAGCCCAGGCAGCGTCCTGCTGCGCCTTTCTTTCGGCGTCGGTTACAACCTTGATTGAACCGACAGCTCTGCGGCGTCCAGGATTAACGTCAATAATTTTGAACTTAACGTCTGTGTCTGCGAGAATGTCAAGACTCTGATTTCTCGGGAGACCTGTAAGTGATGCAGGAACAAACACTCTTGTTCCCTTTGTGGTTACGAGAACACCGCCTCTGATAACCTGAGTCACCGTACCTTCAAGAATTTCGTCTGCCTCTTTGGCGGCAACGATTTCGTCCCAGCCCTTTGACGCGTCAAGCAAACGCTTTGAGAGCTTAAGAACGCCGTCGTTATCATCAGTTTTCATAATGATAAGGTCGATTTCGTCACCAACAGCAACAACGTCCTCACATTTCGTAATAGGCTCGGAGCTAAGGTCATCAAAAGCAACAACGCCTGTCTGCTTTCTGCCAGGGATGTCAACGTATACCTCTGTCGGGGTAATTCTCTCGACTGTTCCCTTTACTACCTTACTGTTGTCATTTTCCTTAAAAGACTCTTTAAGCAATTCTTCGAAGGATGCCTCACCACTAGCAGATGCGTCGACAGCAGGCTTATCAGCCTTATCAGCGGTTTCTGCTGTCTCCACAACTTCTTCGGTAACGGCTGAAGCTGTTTCAACTTCCTTTTCTTTAATTTCTTCGGACATGGATTTGAGTACCTCCTTGATAATTACCGAGGGTGTCGAAGCCCCGGCAGTAACACCAATCACTTTAAAGCCTTCTAAATCAATTGCAGACAGCTCACTTGCCGTTTCGATTAAAAACGACGGACAGTGCGCGCTACTGACTTCTTTTAACTTGCGAGTGTTGGATGAATGGCGACCGCCGATGATGAGCATAGCGTCGGATTTTTTCGATAGCTCCTCAGCTTCGCTCTGTCTATCAGACGTCGCATTACATATTGTATCAAAAAATGTACAATTTGTACATACCTTTTTTAGTATTTTCTTAGATTTTTCCCATTCTTTTAGCGAAAAAGTAGTCTGAGAAACACAAATTATTTTTTTCTCTTTGTCAAAATCAGGATTGTGTAAAGTTTTGTTAAGCTCATCTTCGTCCTTAAAGACGAACGAAACGCCCTTGCAGTACGAGCGAATACCCATAACCTCTGGGTGATTTTTGTCGCCTGCAATCAGAACGGTAACGTCCTCATCCTGCTTTTTGACGATATTGTGAATTTTTGTCACAAACGGACACGTCGCGTCGACGTACTCAATGCCGAGCCGTTCAATTTCGTCGATAACGCTTTTTTCGACGCCGTGCGTACGAACAACAATCATATAGCCGTCGGGACACTGCTCGGGAGTTTCAATGATTATTACGCCCTTTTCCTCAAGGTCGGACACAAGCTGCGCGTTGTGAATAATCGGACCGAGGGTGCAAACCTTTTTGCCCTCGCCGACAAGCTGATATACAAGGTTTACTGCCCTGTCAACGCCAAAGCAGAAGCCCGCAGTTTTTGCAAGTTTGATTTCCATATGACACCGCCCTTTCAATCAGAAAAAGTATAGCACTTTTTGCATAAAAAAGCAAATCGTTCTAAGTACAGTTTTAACAGGCAGAATACACCTACAAAATTAAAAGGCAGGTCATAAAACCCGCCTATGATTTTGTATTATGAATTATCGGTTTAACTCTGCCTGCCATTGCTCTGTTATGCGCTCCATAACGAGATTTGCTGCGGCTTTTATGTCGTGAGGACCGAAATCCTCCTTGTCAAAATGCATTTCCTCGGGCGTAATCAGTTTGCCGTACGACACGGTAACGTGACTGCCGATTTTTATTTTGCCCTTTGAGCAGATAGCGACGGGAAGTACGCCTGCGTTAGTGGCTTTTGCAATAACGGCAACGCCTGACTTTGCCTTCTGCGGCACGCCGTTTTTGTCCTTTATGCGCTTGCCCTCGGGGCAGATTGCCATAACGTGGCCCTCTTCAATAATCTTTTCGCCGAACTCAATAGCCGACGTGTCGCCCTTGCCGCGCTTAACGGGAAAGCCGTACATATGCGTGATAACCCAGCCGACAATCGGGTTCTTGTAAAGCTCTGATTTTGCCATAAAATGAAGCTCAGGCACCTTGTCGCTCATACCTGCAAAAACAGGGTCAAAGGCGCAGGTGTGGTTAACTGCGACTATGTAGCGCGTACCCTTTGGCGGTATGTTTTCGATACCCTTTATTTTGACGTGATAAAGCGCCTTGATAAGCGGCGAAAACGTCTTTTTTACAAAGCCGTAAAATTTGTAGTGCTTAACCTCTGAATAATCAAATTCTTTCATTTATTGACCTCATACATTCTGTTTAATTGTGCTGATAACTGCTTCTATTGACTGCTCTAAATCAAGCTCCGAGGTGTCGAGCATAATTGAATCCTTGCTCGGCTTGAGCGGCGCAATTTCACGGTGGCTGTCCTGATAATCGCGCTGATTTACGTCAGCTAAAACGTCCTCGTACATAACGCTTTCGCCCTTTTCGATAAGCTCCTTGTAACGGCGCTGAGCGCGGCATTCGGGCGATGCAAAAAGGAAAATTTTGACGTCAGCGTTCGGAAGAACTACAGTCGCGATATCCCTTCCGTCCATAATTACGTTGTTTGTGCTTGCAATATTACGCTGCAGGTCGAGCAGAAATGCGCGCACCTTCGGTACAGCAGACACGTTGCTTGCGCCCATAGAAATCTCGGGCGTTCTGATAAGCGACGGCACATCCTCGCCGTTTAGAAATACTGCCTGCACACCGTCGATGTACTTAAGCTCAACAGTTGAAGCGTCGATAACCTTCTGTACGTTTTCATCGTTCAAGTCGTCGAGCACACCGAGCTGCTGAGCGCTGAGAGCAACAGTTCTGTAAAGCGCGCCCGTGTCAACGTATATGTAGCCGAGCTCCTTAGCGGCAGCCTTGGCTATAGTGCTTTTTCCTGCGCCTGCAGGTCCG
>JAFWKC010000119.1 GCA_017514345.1 Eubacterium sp. | reverse complement strand
TACGCCTTGATAATTGCGCGTATCATCTTGATATCCTTTTTTGTATTAATCTTCGCAGGCGACTTGTATTCGACAAGCGCGGCGGGTATTCCGAGGTTACGGCTAACCCAGCCGATAACGTATCCCGACGCGTGTCCGTAGCCGTTAACGTATTTCGGCAGACCGAGATTTCTGTTGATAATCCTGCTGAGTCTTGCATTTCCCATCGTTTCGTTGAGCCAGCCGTGCATATTGAGATATACGTTCGGCTTACACTTTAGTATAAACGACCTCAGCTTTTTTGATTCAACGGCGCGGAAGCTGTTGAAATCCCTGTTCATATCGACGTGCTTAGCCGTGCATCTGCCGAACGCTGAGCCGCAGGCGCGAAGATTGTTTTTTCCTGCTATCGTACCGTCTGGATTAGCGCAGGGCACGATAACGAGCCTGTATTTGCCGAGCTGGTCGGAATGATAAGCAAAGTACTCAATCAGCTTGTTCGCTTCCTGAACGAGCTTCTTGCCGTCGCGGAAGTAGCTGTCCTCAAAGCCGTGAACTGCAAAATCAATAAACAGCGTTTTTTTGTACTTTGTATTCTTTTTATTAACGATAACGTAACCCTCGAGCACTCTGCCGTTGGCGGATTTACCGTACTGTATGCGCGTTACGTTGCTGTTGTCAAGCGCAATCTGGCACACGTTTCTGTTAAGCGAAAGCGCAAGGTCAACCACCTGAACGGACTGTGTTGCCGTCAGGTTTTCATACGCCGTTGCAATAGTAACCGTAACCCAGCCTGTTTTACTGCCGTACATTTTGCCCGTGCTGTCGATTTTTGCAACCGAGCTGTTAGACGAGTAAAGCTTAACACTTTTATCGATATTGTCGCCTGTAAAGCTGTAGCTTATTTTGTGATTAGTAGCGCCGAGCTGAAGCTTATTATTTATTGTAGTAATTTTAATACCTGGCGACGTTGAGGATACATCGACGTTACAGCAGTCGTACGCGCCGTTATACGCTTTTATGTAAATCTTGGCGTTACCTGCCGTCTTTGTGAAAACCCAGCCGTTTTCGTCAACGTCAGCAACTGCGGGATTTGACGATTCAAACACAAAGCCCTTGCTTGAATAGCCGTTATATGTGTAATTGAGCTTATACGAATAATCAACAGGCAGCGCAATATTATGCGAGCTGAGCGTCAAATCAGACGGCTCATTATATACGCGCACCTCGATTACTGCAGAAGCGGTGCGTTCTTCCAGCTCAGGCTCCTTCGGCTCCTGCTGAGGCTCGTTCAAAGGGTCTTCGCCCTCGGTCTGCGTGTTGTCGCCTTCTGGCTCAACCTCAACGAAATAGTGACGCGTTACGGTTATCTTTGCGTCGCCCGTACCAACGCCGACTGCCGCGCCGTTTGCGTCAACCTTAACTACGCTCGGTGAGTCCGATGAAAACGTATACGTGTTTTCCTGCTTGTCCTTGTCGGCTATGTAATCAAAAACGTTAAACTGCTCGCCCTTGCCTATCGTAACGCTATTTGCCTTTAGCTCTACCTTTACCTCGTCAGCCGCAAAAGAAGTAAAAGCAGGCAAAATAAAGAGCGCCGCAAGCGCTAAAATAAATAATACTTTTTTTCCGTGGGATATCAATTCAAAAGGTCCTCCTCGATAAAGCTAAAAAGCGGATGTCAACAAACATCCGCCCTAAAAAAATACTATTTCCATTCTTGGATAACTGACGGATTTGCAAAAATCTCGTCAAGCTTCTGGATAAATGGTACCATATCGCCATAGTCAACAGCTCTGTGGTCGATAGCGACAGCTATAGGCATAACCATACCGATTGTAATCTGGTCGTTGCCTTCAGCGTCCTTAGTGACAACAGGTCTTTTCTGCGCTGCGTTGATTGCGATAGCCGAAACCTGAGGCGGGATAATTTCAAGCAGACAGCATTCGCCCCTATAAGGACGGTAAATCGAGCCGAGGTTTGTAATCGTGATAGTTCCCTGCTCAATGTCGTGCTTTGTAAGCCTGTCAGTTTCTGGAATTGAGTAATACTCCTTCTTTGCATTACCCTTAAGAGTATGCACCTTGTGCTTACCAGTCTTTGAGCCGTAAAGCCTGTTGATAGTCTGACCAATCTTGCCGCGCTTAAGGTTATTAAGCGTGTTATCAAGCGAAACCTCAAACATAACTTCGTTAAGGTCGGTATTCTTTGCCTTGCGAGCGGCGTCGTTAATAGCCTCTGTCATTTCTGTAAGCGTTTTACTGCCCATATCGTGCATATTAATAGTCATCATTTCGCCGTTTGGCAAAATCATCGGCATACTAACGTCAACGTGGTCAAAGGTTTTCAGACAGCCGCGAACGAGTCTGCGGTTGAATTCAAGATGAGCGTTAAGCTTTGGAGCCTGCTTTAAGCCCTCGCTGATAACCTTAATCATAACCGTGTTAATAGTTATCTTCTTTGACGGGTCCGTGTTGCCCTCGTTGAGCTTTTTGCACTCCTTAATAAACTCGGTAACGTCAGGCTCGTAGTTCATAACTGCGTGTGGGATTTGCTCCCAGCTCTCCGAAGTCATATTACTAACAATTTTTCTTGCAATACCAAAATGGTGTTCGCCAGTAATTCCCATAAATTTTCTCCTTAAATAGACATATATGTATTTATTTGTTCACTAAATAATATAATAACATTAATCACACGCTAAGTCAAGTTAATCTTGCTTCTTGCGCGGAATGCGCTCGGAAATATTTTCCTTGATTTTTTCGCGTGTTTCCTTGCGTGTTTCCTTGAACTCTGCTCTTTTTTCCTGAATAATCTCGCGGTCGTCCTTGAGCCTTTCTTTGAGTGCGGAGGTAAAGCCCTTCATCTCCTCGTCGCTGAACGGCTCCTCGTTAAATCTGCGCTTGTATTCAAGGATAAGGTGAGGTCTGAAGCGCGGGTGAGCAATCATAATCAGCGCCTTTGCGCGCTCCTTAAGCGTTTTGCCCTTCAGCTGAGCGATACCGTATTCCGTAACAACGTAATTAACGTCGTTTCGCGGAGTCGTTACGGCGCTTCCCTCTGTGATAAGCGGAACAATTCGGCTAACCATTCCCTTTTTTGCAGTCGAAGGCATAGCGATAATCGAGCGGCCGCCCTTGCTCATCGTTGCGCCGCGTACGAAGTCAACCTGTCCGCCTACTGCAGAAAACTGCGAAAGACCTATTGTATCGCTGACAACCTGACCGAGCAGGTCGACCTGAATACAGGAGTTAATCGATACCATATTGTCGTTCTTTGCAATTTCTATCGGGTTGTTAACAAAGTCAATCGGGTGCATTTCTACAGCAGGATTGTTGTTGATGTAGGCGTTGAGCTTCTTTGAGCCGAACGCAGCGCCGAGTACTGCTCTGCCGTTGTGAAAATTCTTTGCTTTATTGTTAATAACGCCCATTTCGAGCAAATCAACTACGCCGTCGCCGACGAGCTCGCTGTGAAGTCCGAGGTTTTTCTTATCGGTAAGCTGAGCGCAGACTGCGTTAGGAATACCGCCGATACCGAGCTGAAGGCAGTCGCCGTCCTTGATTAGCGAAGCGCAGTATCTGCCTATATCCATTTCGACATCAGAGATATTGACGGTCTTGACCTCTGGCAGCGGCGCGTCAATCTCTACAAAGCAGGTAAAGTCGCGCACGTGCTTAATGCTGTTACCGAAGGTGCGCGGCATATTCTTGTTAACCTGTGCAATAACTATTTCGCAGTGGTCAGTCGTGCCCCTTGTGTAGTCAACAGTCGTACCGAACGACACATAGCCGTGCTCGTCAGGCGGCGAAACCATAACAATTGCAACGCGCGGACATATGTACGAACGAATAATCTCGGGTATTTCATAAAAGTGCGAGGTTGTAAACTCGCTTGTACCGTCAGAGATAGAAGCTCTGTTGGACTGAGAAGCAAAAAGGCAGTTAAGCTTAAAATGCCCCTTCATTCTCGGTTCGCACCACGGTGAGTCGCCGAGCGTTAGCATATTGACAATTTCTACGTCCTTATATTCCTCATAGTGCTCAACAAGAGCGTTTTCGATACCGAACGGCTCGCCGCAACCGAAGCCTACTACCACCTTGTCGCCGTCGTGAATAAGCTTTATAGCTTCCTCGACGGTGGTAAGCTTTTCCTCATAAATTTTTCTCCACATAAATTTTACCTTCCTTATTAGATATTAATAAAGACCTGTGCTATTTTAATATAACATATATCATCAATTCAAGTCAACATAAATATCGACTGTATAATCAAACTTAAACGGTAAATTATAGTAATGCGGAGGTGATAAAAATGACGTCAAAGGAATTGCTTTACGTCGAGGACGCGCTCGGTCACGAGCAGTATTTTCAGACGAAGTGCAGCGAGGTAGCAAATACGCTGACCGACAGCGAGCTGAAAAACACAGTATGCGAAATGCAGCAGAAGCATCAAAAAATCTTCAACAGCTTTATGAACGTATTATAAGGAGAAGTATATGAACGACAAGGATTTAATGCAGGATATTCTGCTTCTTGAAAAGGGCGCGTGCGACCTTTATATGCACGGCACAATCGAAAGTCCGACGGCTGACGTCAATCACGCCTTCAAAACGGCGCTCAACGACTCGCTGACAATGCAGGAGGACGTGTACAAAAAGATGTCGTCAAAGGGCTGGTACCAGACCGAACAGGCAGAGCAAAACAAGGTTGATACGCTAAGACAAAAGTTTTCAGCAAACTGAGTGCTATATTAGCGTATTGTCGTCATAAGCCCAGCGAAGTATCATCTTTGCGGGGCTTTTTGCTTTATACTCAGACGCCTTGTCAAGATACCTTTCGACTGCCTGCTCGTCGATTAAATCATACAGCGCGAACATTTCGCCAAGCGTGATATACGAATAAACGCTGTCGCGCTCACACAAATCCTCACGTTGATATTTTGAAGAAACAAGCTCATCAAATCGCTTCATAATATCAGACGTATCGGAAAAAGCAGCAGCAGTTAATTCTGTTTCTGCTTCTCTTTCTTTTTCTATTTCTGTATCTCTGACTGTGTCTGTGTCTGTGTCAGTTTCTGTATCTGTATCTTTATCTGTATCGGTATTTTTCGTATACGAAAGGTTACGGTCGTATACGGTCGTATCCTTTTTTGCCCATCTCTTTTTTATGTTTTCTCTGTTTCGTTCGCACATTTCCTCATACTTTCTGCTGTTGATTTCAAAAGTACGCCGAACGTTCGCCCACAGCATCGCAAGCACAGGGTCGTCCGAAACAAATTCAAGACCGTCGCATTGATAGTCGTAAATTGCAGAAAGGATAATCCCCTTCTGCTCATTTGTCAGCATTTCAAGCTGCTCGCGCCAGTCCTTCATCATCAGAAATGCCACGTCTGATTGCTTTTGATTTTTCATAAAAAATAACCTCCGTTTTCGTAAAGATAAAAAGTATCTCCCACTATTAGGGTGAAAACGGGGGTTTTTATTCACGTTTTACGCATAATTGGACGGCAAAATCGGCAAATTTATTTTTTTTCGCGATTTTATTCATGTTTCCTGCATAATTTTAAAATGTCCTGACCTTGTTTGACCTTTTGAAAAAATTATGAGTTATGAATTATGAATGATGAATTAAGGACAGGCTCTGCCCGTACCCGATTATAGGCGGGCAGATAATATCTGCCCCTACAAATATAACCGCAACGTACGTGTAGGGGCGGATACCATCCGCCCGAAATATATTGCCGTGCGGCGAGCACCCTAAAACTCAACACTTAACACTTAACACTCAAAACTAAAAGCGGGCATTTCGCCCGCTTTCAATTATTTCTTAACCTTAACTATCTTTTTAGCTGTTACCTTGTTGTAAGTAGCTGTGTATGTAATCTTCTTACCTACCTTGAGCTTCTTAAGTACAGCCTTCTTGATGGTTACCTTTGCGATACCCTTCTTGTTTGTCTTTGC
>JAFWKC010000118.1 GCA_017514345.1 Eubacterium sp. | reverse complement strand
CTGCATTGCAACGTTCTTGCCCATAGCGTCGAACTCAGCTGTGTCAGCCTTGCTCTCGTCAGCTACGTCAAAGCCAACCATAACGCCTACGCTGCCGCCTGCGTGAATATAAGTAGCAACGATGCCTTCCATTCTTTCGAAACGGCGAACCTTCATATTCTCGCCGATTGCAAGAACGAGGTCGTTAAGTGTTTCTGTAACTGTTCTGTCTGTGCCGTCGAAATTAGCTTCCTTGAGCTCCTCAACGTCAGCAGGGTCAGTAGCAAGAATTGTCTTTGCAACGCCCTCTACGAAGCTCATAAACTTTTCGTTCTTAGCAACGAAGTCTGTTTCTGAGTTAACCTCTACAACAACGCCCTTCTTTGCAGCCTTGTCATAGTAAGGAAGTACAACACCCTCGGCAGCAATTCTGCTTGCCTTCTTCTGTGCTGCTGCAAGACCTCTTTCACGAAGAAAGTCGATAGCCTTATCCATATCGCCGTCAGCTTCAACGAGTGCCTTTTTGCACTCCATCATACCAACGCCTGTCTTTTCACGAAGTTCTTTAACATCTTTAGCTGAAATGTTAGCCATAATTTTTTCCTCCTGTTAAATATAATTTACAAGTTCAGGCACGATGAAACACCGTGCCTGTTACGTTTTTTATTACTCTGCGTCTGCCGTTTCCTCTTCAGCAGCTTCCTCAGCCTCAGCCTCTTCAGCAGGAGCTGCGAGTGCGTCCTCGCCATCTCTGCCTTCGATAACAGCGTTAGCCATAGCGCCTGCGATGAGCTTAACTGCGCGGATAGCGTCGTCGTTACCAGGGATAACGTAGTCAATTTCATCAGGGTCGCAGTTTGTATCAACGATAGCTACGATAGGAAGACCGAGCTTCATAGCTTCTGATACAGCGATTCTCTCTTTTCTCGGGTCAACGATGAACATTGCATCGGGAACTCTCTTCATTTCCGTGATACCGCCGAGATACTTTTCAAGCTTTTCGATTTCGAGCTCAAGACCTGCAACCTCTTTCTTCGGGAGAAGGTCAAAGGTGCCGTCCTCCTGCATCTTCTTGAGCTGTGCAAGACGTGCAACTCTGCCGCGGATAGTCTTGAAGTTTGTGAGCATACCGCCGAGCCATCTTGCATTAACAAAAGGCATACCGCAGCGAAGAGCCTCTTCCTTAACGCTCTCCTGAGCCTGCTTCTTTGTACCAACAAAGATGATTGAGCCGCCTTCTGCAGCGAGGTCGCGAACGAACAGATAAGCCTCGTCGAGCTTCTTAACTGTTTTCTGAAGGTCGATGATGTAAATGCCGTTACGCTCTGTGAAGATGTATTCAGCCATTTTAGGGTTCCATCTTCTTGTCTGGTGTCCGAAGTGAACACCTGCTTCTAAAAGCTGTTTCATTGAAACTACATTTGCCATTATAATTTCCTCCTTTAAGGTTAGTCCTCCACGAACAGCTTGGCAACAGCCTTTTGAGAACCTTCGGCTGAACCGTCCGTGTGCGAATTCGCATAGTATAATTACGAATGCTGAATAATTATAACAGATAGAATATGAAAAATCAAGAACTTTATTTATAAACTTGAAAAAACACTAATTAAATAGTATAATCAATAAAAACATTGTCAAAAAAGGACGATTTTATGAAAAAAATATACAAAGTTTTAGCCGCCGCAGGCGCTGTCGGCGCAGTTGCATACACCGCAGGAGTAGCGTTTCTTACTTATAAGACCTTCGTGTCGCCTCCCGAGCCTGAGCGCGAGGAGCCGAAGGCGGGCAAATTCTACGACGACGATATCGCCGACGCCGCAAAGGAAACTAACGAAGCGATTGCGGCGCTTGAAGAAAAATACACGCCCGAGGAGGTATACATATATACCGACGACGGACTTACGCTGCCTGGATATTTCTACATAAACGAAAACGGCAGCAAAAACACAATAATGTGCGTTCACGGCTACAACACTAACAGCGACTTTGCTTTTGCGACGATGGTCGAGCCGATACTCAGCCGCGGTTACAACTGCTTTCTTGTAAATCACCGTCATTTTAACGGAAACGAGGGCAAGTTTACGGGCTTCGGAATTCTTGAAAAGAACGAGCTTATCAAGTGGATTGAGCTTGTTAATTCGTACTTTCCTGACGGCAAAATCATACTTTACGGCACGTCGATGGGCGCGGCTACTATTATGCAGGCAAGCGACCAGGATTTGACGGAAAACGTTGTCGGATTTATTGAGGACTGCGGATTTACGACGTGCTACGATGAATTCAGATTTCTTACAAAATCTGTGCTTCACATCCCTTCAAAGCCGATTGCAGACGGAGTAAACGTGCTTACAAAGGCTTTTCTTGACATTGATATAAAGACGTCCGACTCACGCGAGGCGCTCAAAAACACAAGCCTCCCCGCCCTATTCATTCACGGCGGACGCGATAACTTTGTGCCTACGTATATGGTTGAGGAGTGCTTTGAGGCTTGCGCGAGCGAGGATAAGCAGCTTATAATTTACGACTCTGCCCGTCACGTTCATTCGCACTTCAAATACAAAGAGCAGTACGAAAAGGACATTTTCGACTTTGCAGAGAGAATATTCAATAAAGAATGATGAATTATTAATTATTAATTATTAATTATGAATTTCGGGTGGGCGTTACCACACCCATTATAATCGGGCGTTGCAGATACACTGTAGGAACAGATATTATCTGCCAGCCTATAATCAGTTGTGGACGGAGTCCACCGCCGAGCTGAAAACTGAATACCGAATACTAAAAAAAGCCTCGAAAGAGGCTTTTTTAATCATCCGCTGCTTCGACAGCTTCTTTTATCCATTCCTCGTCCTCGGGCTTTGATTCGCCGTGCTTAACCTGAGTTATTACGGCAAGTCCGATTGCAAAGAAGATTGCACAGAACAGGAACATAAAGTTGTAGTCCTCGTGAAAAAGACCGATGAGCCAGCCGCAAAGGATTGGACCCGTAATCGCCGCTGAGAAAGTCGCCGTGTAGTAATAGCCCGTGAAGGTGCCGACGTATTCCCTGCCGCCGATAGCAAGCACAAGCGGAAGCGTGTTGATGTTGATGCAGCCGACTGCCGCGCCTCCGACAACAAGCGCAATCCAAAGCGTTATCCATACAAACATTCTGTTTGTAGCAAAGAGCTGCGACACAGTTATGTATACTGCGAACATAGCAACGATAACTGCGAGTCCGATAATAATTGTCTTCTTGCGTCCGAGCTTTCTGCCCATAACGCCTGCTGGAATACCGAACGCCGCAAGCGATACGGCAAACACAGCCATCATAAGCGTTGAATAAATCGGCTTAACGCCGAGCGTGTCAAGCGCGAAATTTGTGAAGTTCGGTACGATTGCCTCGGTTGCGTTGTTAATCAGGAATAGCGCCGCAAGCATTGTAATAAGGCTCTTTCTTTCTGCCTTTGTAATCGGTAAATCCTTAATCTTTACCTTCTTGCTTTCGTCGCCGCCCGAAGCTTCAATCGAAACGTCCTTTGATAGGTCGTTAGCCTTGTTCTTTTTGTAGAACAAAACGAGCACAACAAGACAAAGAATTGTAATAACAGCCGCAACGACGAAGATAGGCGTATAGTTAACGTACGTCGGTTCGCCGTTTGCGCCGAGCTTAACGACCTTTTCGGCAACCTTTTCGCCGTTGACAAAAAGCGTATCCCTGCCCGATTCAATAAAGTTCTCAACCGTTTCCTTGTTTGCAGACGGGTCAAAGCCGTTCAGGTAATTCACAAGCGGTCTGTTATTCGCGTCGACCTCAAGTATCTGGCCGAGCGAGTTTGCCTTTGCCTTGAGCGCGTCGTGGAGCGCCGTAAAGCCGAGCAGACCGACAAGTCCCGTTGCGATTGTGCCGATTACAAAGCCGACCATCTGACCGATGCCACCCATAATGTTGATAACGGCGTTTGCGTCACTCTGGAGCGGCGACGGAGTAAAGTCGGGCATAAGCGACACGACGGGCGAACGCCACACCGACATAGTGAAGTTAAAGAAGATAATTACCGTCATCATCAGCACTACGCTGAGCGCCGTTGCCTTTATAGTAGCGGCAACGGGGATAAGGCTGAAAAACACGGCGCATATCGGAAGACAAATAATAATATACGGCATTCTTTTGCCCCATTTTGTATGGGTTTTGTCGCTCTTCTTGCCGAAATACGGCTGAAAGATTACGCCGAAAATATTATCAATCGTCATTATCGCGTTAACAAGCAGAGCAACCGAAAGAAATGCAGGAAGCTTGCTTCCGCCGTCTGTAAGCTCAGTCAGCTTTGCTCTGAAAATAACGGGCACGTATGAATTGTAAACCGACCACAGCAGCATACAAGCCATAAAGCCAAAGCCGATTAAGAAGGTCTGTTTGTAATTAAGGCCTTTCTTTTTTTTTGTTTTTGTAGGCATAGATATTCTCCGTTTCATACATTATTAATGCAAGTATACCATAACCGATTTCGCTTTTCAACAAAGCGGGCAAAAGGTTAATAATTGCTTTAGAATTACAACTGCCTTTTCACTGTCGGCTCAAGCCCCATAATCATTTTATTAAGGCGACTGTTTTTCATAAGCTTCAGCAGCGCGTTTCCGCCAAAGTAACACGGAAGCGAAATAATGAAGTCCGAAACGAGCACAACGAGCACCGTCCATCCCTCTGACAGTCCGAGGTCAAGGCTGATAACAATCTTGATAACAAACATCTGATTGAGGTATAGAGGCAGACTCATTTTTCCGAGGAACATTACAAAGCTGCTGCTCAGTCGCTCTGAATTTTTCGGCGTGAACACAAACGTCAGCACAAGCGCAAGGAACATAAGCAGCACAAGCGTGACCTCGTACTTTTTCGGATACATCAGAAACGCGAAAACGAGCACGGTTCCCCATAACACAAATCTAATTACGTGCGCCGTGACCTGTTCTTTTTTTGAAAAATCATATTTCGACAGCGCCCGTACGCACTGATTTGCAAACATACCGAGGTTCAGCCCTGCAACTGCGCGCCATACGCAGATGAAGCCCGCCGACGTCCAGACGTGAATGTTGCCGAGCTTTCCGTTTTCGTGAATAAGCCAGCCGTAAATCAGAATTGCGCTAAGCGGCGCAAGATATTTGAAATACACGTCCCTGAACTTCATCGCAAGCGGAAGAATAACTGCCATAGCGAGCAGCATCGCCGCAAGATACCATTCGACGCTATTGAGGTTATAGTACCGAAATCCCATACGCTGAACGAGGAACATTTCGGGCAGGTTTTTCAGCAGAAGATTCAGGCTGAAGCCCTTCAGGATTATGCACTGTCTGATAAATATTGTCATAAACGCAATAATATGATACGGGAACACAGATATGTATTTTCCCCACATATACCGAACGTAAAGCGCGCCGCGGCTTTGCTTTGCCTCCTGCATTTTCATAATGCCCGACACCATAAAGTAGCCCGACAGCATAAAAAAGAACTCAACGCCGATATATCCCCTCGGCGACCACGCAAGCGAATAATCGTCGCGTCCGAGCTGCATAAAGATTCTTGTATTACAATGGTAAAGGATAATAACGATACAAAAAATGAAGCGCCATATTTCAATTTCGCCTATTCGTTTACTCTTCATAATAGTCCTCTCCGATAATTGTTGATTAAATTATATCATCGCAAACAAAAAAATACAATAAAATTCTTGACAAACCGACAATAATATTATAGAATATCTAAGCGTTCGAAAAACGAACACAACCGAGGTGTAACTCAGTTTGGCTAGAGTGCTTGCTTTGGGAGCAAGATGCCGCAGGTTCAAGTCCTGTCACCTCGACCACTTCTTTAAGGACTCGATGTGCACTTGAAAATACATCAGGTGCACTCAAATCCTTTATTTTCAACGTTTTCAGGCGTTTTCAAGTGCATACAGTATACTTTCAAAATCTTTAAAATTGCAAACCAAATTGCAAATTTAAGCTATATTTGCAAACCAATTGCAAACAAATATAGAGTTTTGAGTTGTTAGTAAAAAAGCAAGACACATAATTAGACGTTTTCTAATTATGTGTCTTTTATATTGAAAAAAATAATGCTTTTATCATCAAATATGTCGTTTTTGAGTTAGCTGAACTTGACCATACTTGAAGTAAAAAACGAATTAACATAGCTTATGCTACTGCGTTTGCATTAATAGAATCTATAATCTTTTTTATGCCTGCCCAGACGGTAATATCGGTGAAAACTTCAACAATACTGCCCTGGTCGGTGAACGGCGCTTCCTGAAGGACAGACATATCTTTCATAATACCGTTATGAACGATATATTCAATAATCTGATTCACAAAATAAATCTGCCTGCTGTCAAGATTAACCGTATTCAGATAATCGGCAAACGCTTCCTTCGCGGCGTTCATATCCAAGCCGACGATTTCGCGCACGAATTCGCCGAGCGGTTTTTCGCCGTACTCCGCCTCGTACTCCTCGCGCGAGCCAATCTCTTTCCAGAGAATATCCTCGAGCGTTTTAACATCCTGCTCCGTGAGCGGCTGATTGGATTTCAGCTTTGCAATAACGATATTATTCTGATTCTGACGAACGTAGTATTCCGCTTTTGCCTTGTAGTTTTCAAGGTCGTCATTTTCAAGCTCGGATTCATTCCAATTTATATCAAGAATTTCATCGTCAAAATGAGTGATATATGCTCTGCCGTCACGCGGAATGTACTTCATCAGGTTACGAAGCTCGCTTCTGATTTGTTCAAACTCATTGATGCCCGCGGTGTCAACATAATCAGTGTGCAGAATTTTGTCGATGATTTCGGAATGCGACTGTATTTCAGGAATATTTGCCACTCCCGCAACCGCGCTTACCTTTTTCATCAGGTCCGTTCTTGCGCGCGTGTATTTTTTGCCGATAAGATATGCAAGCTCAATGCCGTACATCAGCGCATCAAAACGCACAGCGCTTGCTTCATCACCGTCAGGAAGAATGAGCGGCGCAAGCTCCTCGCCAATCAACAGCGTGTCTTCATAAGTGAGCGCGGAATAATTATCTGGGTTTGAATATAAATCAACATATTTGAGATGCTGGCGAACAGCAAAATTATCGCGATTCAGCTCGCGCACCTTTTCCACCATTTCATCAACGAGCGACTTTCTGAATTCAATCAAATCCTCCGTCTGATAATCCGCATCCTGCAGCTTATACGCAATCTGCGTTTTGAGGTTGAATACGGCACCCTGCAGCGCAATCATATTTGCAGTCGGCTTGCCTTTTGAAAAACGGAAAAATTCAAAGTTGCCGCAAAAGTCAAATATATAGAACTTGTCCTTATCCTTGCCGTCAATCAGCCCTTCGCAAAGGCGGGTACCCCTGCCTATCATCTGCCAGAACTTCGCCTTGCTCATTACCTTTTTGAAGAAAACAAGGTTCAGCACTTCCGGCACGTCAATTCCCGTATCAAGCATATCAACGGAAATCGCAATCTGCGGCAGTTTTTTCGGGTCGGAGAATTCATCAATCGCGGACTGTGCGTAATTGGTGTAATTATCAATCACCTTTGCGTAGCCGTTATAATTCGGATATTCTTTATTGAACACATCAAAAATGAATTCGGCGTGCTCGTGGTTCTTGGCAAAGATAATTGACTTGCCGAGCTTTTCTCCGTAGTCAATACGGATGCCCTTCGTCATCAGGATATTGAGCACTTCCTTAACGGTGTCCTCGTTGAACACCCACTCGTTAATCGCGGACGAGCGGATTGACTCGGGCAGCTCGCCGTTTTCATCGGTGAAGGTGTTTTCGTACTCCTCCTTGTCCTCATCGGAAAGGTCGTCGTAAACGATACCCTGGTCAATGAATTTCAGCGTTGATTCAACGGAAACGTAATCAACAAGATAGCCGTCCTTAACCGCCTGCGCCAATTCGTAGCCGTAGGTCGGCTCGCCGTTGTTGAGTTCAAAAATCTCATAAGTATTCTTTTCGATTTCATCCTTCGGCGTTGCGGTCAGACCGACAAGCGGCGCATCAAAATAATTGAAAATATCGCGGTATTTGTTATAAATCGAGCGGTGCGCCTCGTCGCAAATAATGAGGTCAAAATGTCCGCAGGTGAAGAGCTTGCCCTCGTCGTCCTTAACATCGTCGATACAGTTTATCATCGTCTGGTATGTAGAGAATACGCAGTGAGCGGTAACGTTATCCTTTTCTTCGCAGAGGTTGGTGACCGACAAATCGGGAAGCAGATTCACAAATGAACGCTTTGCCTGCGTGACAAGCGAATTTCTGTCCGCGAGGAAAAGCACATTCTTAATCCAGCCGTGCTGAAGCAGAACATCCACAAGGGCAATAACCGTTCTTGTTTTACCTGAGCCCGTTGCCATAACGAGCAGCGCTTTTCTGCGCTTTCTGTTGTCAAAGCTGTCGCAGACCGCCTTGATGGCAGCCTCCTGGTAGTATCTTCCCGCAATATCGGAATTGACAAAAATGTTTTTCAGGCTCGTCCGCATCGTTTGCAGGTTGAACATCTTTTCAAGGTCGCGCTTTGAATAAATCGCGGCACACCTGCGTTCAGGGTAAACGTTATCAATAATACGCGTATCAAAGCCGTTAGTGAGGAAAATCACGGGGCGCCTGCCGTATTTCTTTTCCAGAATATCGGCGTAGAGCTTTGCCTGCTGCCTGCCGATGGCAACATCCTTGCAGGTGCGCTTTGCTTCAATCACGGCGAGCGGCTTGCCCGTGTCGTCATAAAGCACGTAATCGGCAAAACCAACTTCGGATTTATTAGGCATACCTTCAAGCTCAACCTCGTTGAGCCAGTTCCTGCCCTCAATCCAGCCCGCATCTCGCAACATAGAATCAATATAGATTTTGCGCGTTTTGTATTCGGATAAATCAAGCGGTTTTGGCACATAGGTTTCCTGCTGCTCGGCACGGCGCGCCGTCAGCTCTTCTTTCAGCGCCTCGTTTTCTTTAATCAGCGCTTCTAAATCAATATTAACTTCCTCCGCTGGCTTTACAGGCTCATCGTGAGCTTCAAGCAGACCTTTATCGAACTGCCGCTCCTCGTATGTATCGCTATAGCAGTAAGCAACGAAATCAAGAAAAACGAAAAGGTTTTCAAGGCAGAGCTCCGCTTCATCCCAGGACACGGTTTTGGTTTCGTGCGCCGCACGGTTGCCGGCTCTGCGGATAAACTCCATACGCTTTAAGATATCCTCGCCGACTATATCGCGGAATTCCTCGCTGCCGATAAGAACGACAAGCGAATCCTGATAGGGCATAACAAGGTCACCGTCAACGGAATACATCCATTTGACAGCCGCTTCCATCGCCCTGCGGCAGCTTATAACGCACGAAGAAGCGTCGATTTGCAACAACTTTTCGGCAGTAACCGCCGCATCTGCAAACCCCTCAAACTTCGGCTCATTTTTCAAATAATCAAAGTTGGTCATAGTATCACCACTATTTTAGCAGTTTTTCTGCTTCTTGGATTCCTAAAGGAGATAATTTACAGATTCCATTTTTGTATTCTATAAGTCTTGAAATATGAAGTTTCTTTAATACGGACGATTTAAAAACTGCGAAGTTAGAATACTCAATAGCTTCACATAAATCAACATCGCTCTGACTGTTTTTTGTGTATAGTAAGCAAAGGACTTGATTCTTTGCAGGCATTTTTGTTTCAAGCACTCTTAACGTGCCTCCTGTATCCCAAATCAACGGACTATCCTTATAAATAATTGAGGAAATAATTTCTTCGCTTTTATCAATTGAATACGAAGTACACATCCTAAAGAATTCAGCAAGGATCCATTTTGCATCTTGTAATAGAACAGATGCATCCATTTTATTAGGATCAATCTTACCTTTATGTATCATACCTCTTTTGCTTCTTATACAATACATAGAGTGTAACCTCCGAGGTATTATGATTCTGAAAGTTTCATCAATATTTGAAGATGCGTTTTCCATTTTATTTAATTCTGTTTGATTGAAATTTGCAAGTTTTTTATTTAAGGGAGTATAATTTCCTGTTAAATCATACTCTATCATTCTTCTTGCAATCTCAACAAACTGACCTATTTCGTTGCCACAATACTGCCAGTTTTCAAGTCGATATTGTTTTAATGCTTTTTCGTAATTATCAATAATACCGTTAATTAATTCATCTGGGTAGTATGTTTTAAAACACTGTTTTATATCTTCAATAATCAAGCAATCATGCCCTCCAATAATTCAATTGCTTTTTCTTCACCTG
>JAFWKC010000117.1 GCA_017514345.1 Eubacterium sp. | reverse complement strand
TACTGTTCACAGCACATATCAAGCCATTCGTCAGGAAACGGCTGTGCAGAAATATACGTTGACACGCGTTTGATAGCACCGATTAAATCCCTGTCGTTTTTCGTCGAGCACAAAAGCTCAACGAGTGCTTTAAAGTCGTTTGAATCAGTCTTGTAATGCTCTTCTACAATTTCGTTAACGACAGTATCTTCGATAAGTAGCTGTTCCGTAGTATCAAGAATTTTAAAGTCCTGAGAAATATTCAGCTTAAAAAAGTTTTCGCGTACAAGATTAATGCAAAAAGCATCGATAGTACAAATCTTTGCCGACGGTAAAAGTGAAATCTGCTGAAGAATATTAGTATTATTAGGCTCTTTCATCGAAAGCTTAGAAAGCGCCTTTGAAATTCTGTTACGCATCTCTGCGGCAGCAGCGTTTGTAAAGGTCACTATCAAAAGCTTATCAATATCAACGTGGCTGTTACGGTCAGTAATCATTCTGATTACACGCTGTGTTAATACAGTCGTCTTTCCCGAACCAGCAGCGGCGGAAACAAGAATGTTGGAGTTATGCGCTTTAATAGCGTTTTCCTGAGAAGGTGTCCAGTTATTCATCGTCATCACCGCCTTTCAGAATTTTGAGCGTTTCGGCGTTATCAAACTGTTCAATTTCTTTCATATTAATTTCTTTTCTGTTCTGACAAACAGCCTTATAGTCGCAGTAATCGCATGTTTTGTCGTGATGCCTGCCGTTAACTGGATTTTGCATAATCTTTCCAGAATGAAGCGAAACGCCCATTTCTGAAACAAGCGAATTGATTTTTTTTGCAATAATTCCGAGCTCTTCAAGAGAAACTATGTTTCCCGTTACGCCGTCCTTTTCTGAGTATTTAACAGGAATATATTTGCCCTCAAGGTCGTGCTCCATATGCTTTGCTATATCGTTTTCGGCATCATTGAGAACAACGCCCTTCATCTTGAAGCGCTGGTTTTCCTTTGAAGGAAGGCTATTAGTGTCAGCTCTGCTGTCAAGGCTGAATACAGGGCGCGAGGAATGCATATAAAGCACGCCGCTTGATACGCCGTTGTATTCGCTTTCGCTCTCAGTCAGCGTGAAAAGATAAATGAACATCTGAAGGTTCAGACCGTAAAGAATATCAGATAATGAAAATTCCTTGTTTCCAGACTTATAGTCAACAACTCTTATGTACTTTTTGCCGTTTTCTTCATATACGTCAACTCTGTCGACAGCGCCCTTAATTTCAATCGTTCCGCCGTCTGCAAGTTGAATTGTCTGTGACTTTACTTCTTCGCCATTACTTCCGTCGCCGATTGTAAGCTCAAAGGCTTTAGCTTCAAAATCAGACTCTCTGAATTCATCGCGAAGCCTTTTGACAACGGTAATAAGCATCTTTGATAGACGCATAAACTGATACTTAAAGCGAGGAGTGAATTTTTCGGAGTCGCCCATCTTATTCTTTAAGAAGCTATCGAGGTATGTATTAACGCAAATTGCGATTTCATCATCCTTAAGCGCTTTCAGACCTTCGCTGCCCCTATCTCTGACAATACATTCAAGCACGTAGTGAATAACAGTACCCGTCTGCATTGGGTCCATTTCTGCTTTTGTAAGCGGTCTTGCGCCAAGACCGAACTTGCAGAAATACTTAAATGAGCAATTAAAATAGTCCTCGATACGCGATGCGGACAAATACATATTCTTTTTGAACAGCTCGGTTGCAAGCTCAGCGTCACCAATAGCAATTTCGCTGTTTTCATAAAGGCGTTTTACTGCGCTGAGTCGCTGTTTATACTCATCTTCGCCCTCAAAATAATGAGAAAGCGAGCTTGAAAACTCAGAGTTTTCACCGTAGCAGGATGACAGAAGCTCAAAGGCGTTGTCCTTGCTTTCAAGCTTGCTGAGCGTTAACTCATCGCTGAAGCTTTCGACTACTACTTTAGGGAATACGGCTCTTATTCCTCTGACGATAGATGATTCGCTCGCGTCGTTGCCGTAGTCACGGTATGACACAAAGAGCAGCTCAGAAGGCGCAGAAACAGCCATATATGCAAAATATTTTTCCTGCGCGTTAAGCGTTTCACCGTATGAATACAATTTAAAATCGTTATTAATCAGAGTTACTCTGTCGCTTTCGGTGAGTAGTCCAGCAGATGAAACTGCCTGTGGAAACTCGCCGTCATTTGCACCGAGAATAAAAACAACCTTCGGGTTGTCGCACCTTATTCTGTCGGCAGAGCCGATTTGTACGTTATCAAGTCCGCTCGGAATCGTGCCGAGGTCTTCGTTAGAAATCATAAGGTGAAAAAGCTTATAATATTCCTTAACTGTAATTGGCTTGTCCTCGCTTACAACGGCGAGCTTATCGAGGATTTCCATAAGCAAATCCCAGATTTTCCCCTGTTCCTCAGCAAGTGCTGACTTTCCGTTTTTGTCAAGCGACATAGCAAGCTCGGTCAGCATTTTATCGGCTTTGAAGTCAACAAGTGCATAGTAAACAGCGCGGCTGATATCGCTGCAGCTTCCTTTTTTAATTCTCGATTTGAATTTGTTAATGCGTGAAATTACGTATTTCCTGCTTTCATTAAGTAAAGCAAGTCGTCTTTCATCGCTCTGGCTCAGCGCCTGAGCAAAGCCCTTCGGACTTTGTGTAAACTCATTTTTCCAGTCGGAAGAATTAATATTCCACACAAACGCGTAATTTTCAAGCGCGTTTATTTTATCGTTATCAAGCTCGGTTAAGCCTGTTTTGAGCAACGAAAAGATATCTTCGCTTTTATAAGAGTATATAATCGTGTGAAGCAAAAAATTGACAAACATAATAATAGGCTGAGCGGAAATATCCTGCCTTTCATCATTGAAGTACGGAATGTTATATTTGCAAAAGGAAAACTGAATTTCTTTAAGATACTTGTCAAGGTCACGGCAGATGACTGTAATATCAGACGCACGGTAGCCTTTGCGAAGTAGCTTTGAAATATTATCGGCAACGTTATCGCACTCGTCGTTGATATTCTTTGCCGCATATATTCTTATATTTTCAGGCGTATTATCATATTTTTCTGGTAAAAGCGAAAATACGTTCTTTTCAACAGCTTTAAGCTCAATATTATCTGGTCGCTTGTTTTCGTCAAGAATAATCGGAGCTTCAAATTCAACAGACGCTTTTTTTGCAACGTCCTTTAAAATCCTGATGTTAGAATTGACGTAAGAAAACAGGTCGTACTTGTTGTTATTAAGATAACTGTCGGTGCAAAACGTAATATACACCTTTTTTGCCTGCTTGATAATCACCTCAATTATCTTGTATTCCTGTGCAACAAAGCCTGAAAATCCGTCAATAAACACAGTTTTTCCAACAAAATAATCAAGACCAGTCAGCTTTTCATAAAGGCGTGTAAGCTCGTTTTCGCTGTCATAATATTTGCCGTCAATCAGAGCGTCGTAAGCGCCGATAATCATAGCAATATCGCAAAGCTTAAGCGAGAGAATTTCTTTATCCGTGTTTTGACTTGCAGAAAAGATGTCGTCAGTTGTTACGCGACACGATTTCATCTCGTCGTAAATTTTCAGAACGCTGTCAATAAAAGAATTAGAGGTGATATTCCTGTTAAAGAGCTTTAACTCGTCCTGAACGGTTTCGATAGTGCGTTTCATCATAACGGCTCTTGCGCCCTTAGTCAGTACTGGAAGCTCGTCGCCGCCGTAGCGGGAGCTTATCTCAACTCCAAGACGCGAAAAGGAAAAACTGTCAACAGCACTCACCTTATCCTCGCCCAAATCGGAAAGCAGGCGCCTTTCGGACACGAATGAAAACTGCTCAGGAATGAGCAGTAAAATATCGTTTTCGCCGCTTTCAACAAGCGATTTTATCTTTGAAAACACGTATTCAGTTTTGCCGTAGCCTGCTCTGCCAAGTACAAGCTGAATCATAAAATCACCTTAGCTTTCGGGCTTAATCAAGCCTTCCTTCATCATTCTTTCGTGCGCTTCAAGCATAAATTCGTACATTGGACGCGCAATATCAAATGCAAGTTTCATTTCGTTAATAAGCTCTGTAGAATTAAGCCGTTCCATATCAAAGCAGTTATACGAAAAGCCAAAATTCTTTGCTAATAAAAACGGTTTTAATTCCTCTGGAGCATCTGGATATACTTCTTTTTTGTAGTAATCCCTGCACGAAAAGGAAAATCCAGCGTCAGCGCAGGCTTTTACAGCCAGCATAAAGCGCTTTGGCTGCTCCATTATCATCTGGTGCACAATGCGGAAGTTCGACGCGCGCCAAGTCCAAAATACAAGTCCGTATCCAAACGAATTCGGATAAAACTCAAAATAGTAAAAGGGTGCTTCGGGATATTCCTTCTTGTATCGTCTGAAGAATATCCACATATTTTCTCTGTATTTTATCTTAGAGCGATTGCCCCTTGTATCACGGTGAATACGCGACACGGCGCGCACTGGGTCAAGATACATTTTTTCATCTATATCGTAAAGCACGTCAGACAAATCAAGCACAATCTGGCGAAGCGGAACGGTAATCCTCTGCTTAAGCTCCTCCTTGTTCTCCTCGTAAAACGGCTTAGAGTCGTTAAACCTGTTAAGACATAAAAGCTCAATTGCTTCGGGGGTAATTCCTTTGTAGTTATACTCCATCTTTCAACAATCCTTTGTCTAACATTTGCTGCGCCGCAAGCTTAGCGCAAATTTTTGCAGAGTGAAAGTTCAGTCCGCCCTGAATCCAGGCATAATACGGCTCGCGTATAGGAGCGTCGGCAGACAGCTCAATTGATGAGCCGAGCGTAAACGCACCTGCCGCCATAACTACCTTGCTGTCGTAGCCTGGCATATCCCACGGCTCAGGAAGAAGATAGCTGTCAATCGGACTTCCGCTCTGAACGCCCTGACAAAATGCAACAAGGCTTTCTTCGTTTTCAAGTCCGAGTGACTGAACGATATCCGCTCTTTTTTCATCATATTTCGGCGTCACGTCATAGCCGAACACAGAGAACAGGGCAGATATATATACTGCGCTTTTGAGCGCTTCGCCAACCGTATGCGGAGCATAGAACAAGCCCATGTACAGCTCTCTGTTCATACCGAGCGTTGCACCAACTTCTTTTCCGAGTCCAGGCGTAGTAAGACGATAAGAGCATTTTTCGATAAGGTCTTTGCGTCCTGCGATATATCCGCCTGTACGGGCAATTCCGCCGCCCGCATTTTTAATAAGTGAGCCTGCTATTATATCTGCGCCGACCTCAAGCGGCTCACGCTTTTCAACAAACTCGCCGTAGCAGTTGTCAACCATAATAATTGTGTCTGGACTTACCGAGCGAACGGCCTTGACAATTTCTTCGATATCCTCAACGGTCAGCGAAGGTCTGAGCTCATAGCCGCGGCTTCGCTGAATATATGCCATTGTGGCGCCCGTTTTGATTGCGTCTTTAATGCCGTCAAGGTCTGGACGGTCATTTTTGAGAGGTACCTCGCTGTATTCAATACCGTAGTCCTTAAGCGAGCCCATTCCCTTGCCCTTAATGCCGATAACGCCGTGTATCGTATCGTACGGCGTTCCTGTAACTGCAACCATTTTGTCGCCTGGACGAAGCACGCCGAAAAGCGCCGTTGCAAGCGTATGTGTGCCGCAAACAAAATTATGTCTTACGAGCGCGTCCTCAGCGCAAAACACCTGCGCCCAAACCTTATCGAGCGTTTCACGTCCTCGGTCGCCGTAGCCGTATCCAGTTGAAGAAACAAAATGAGTTTCTGAAATGCCGTTATCAATAAACGCCTTTTGCACCTTCAGCTGATTGTATTCAGTTATTTCGTCAATAACAGCAAACTGCTCTCTGCACATTTCAAGCGCTTTCTCGGAAGCGTTTTCAATTCTGCTGTCAATCTTAAAAAAAGGCGTCATCTGTAAATTCTCCATTTTCCGTTATCAATAAAGCCGAGGCGTTTATAAAAACCCTCGTTCATACCTTCGTCGCGCATAATATGTACCCTGCCCTTAACATCGCCGCAAATTGCCGCAACAAGCGCAGAGCCGTAACCCATACCGCGAAATTCAGGCTCGCATCTGACTGCAGTAAGGATTGCGTTATCCTTAATAATTGCCGAAAGTATTCCCGATGCGATAATCGCATCGTCGATGCAAAGTGTATACGCTTTCGCAGTACCGTGACGCACACGGTGACTGATATCAACGTACCAGCTTTTAAAATCAAGCGAATTATAATCTACGAAATTGAACAAATCCATCAGCTTTGGATACTCGTCGAGTGTAACGCCCTTGAGCGAGTAATCCATTTTTGTATCGCAGTACATAACGATACCCTCGTCATACCTTGAGCTGAGCGAAAATTTATCACTACACGTAATCGAGCTGTAGCCTGTAACGCAGAAGAAATGGACGAGCTCATCGACATCCGCATCGTCAGTAATGCTCAGCGTAAAATCGCCGTCGAGCTTAGACATTACAGCTGTTACGTTTCCGTCTATAACCTGCCTGTAGTAAGTCGCAAACTGATACTTACAGCCGTACGACTTAAGGATTGACATTATTCTGACAGAAAAGATGTCCCTTTTTCGCCACACGTCAAATTCACTTTTGTTTTGTATTCTTTCAATCATAAATTCTGTTCAACAGTTTTTCTAATAGTTTTCTCGTATTATCAATATCCGATTTCTTGACAACGCTCGCAGCGGAATGAATATATCTGCACGGAAGCGAGATTGCAATAACTCTGCTGCCTGCGCCGCTCGACTGGATTGCTCCAGCGTCGTTTCCGCCTGCAATAGCAGTTTTTGTCTGAACAGGAATGTCAAATTCCTTTGCCGTATTCATAGCAAGACTGTACAGCTCTTTATCGTATATTGTGCTTCTGTCCATATACGAAACTACTGCACCTTTGCCGAGAATGCAAACTCTGTCTGAGCCTGTAACACCGTCAAAATCAGCGGCAGTCGTAGCTTCAAGAATAACAGAAATATCGCTTTGAACAGCATATGAGGTGCATTTAGCGCCGCGAAGACCTACCTCCTCCTGAACGTTAAAGCAGAAGGTTGTGTCATATTCAAGCTCACCTTTTAATAGCTCAATCATAAGCATACAGCCGATACGGTCGTCAAGCGCTTTTGATTTGATAAATCCGTTACCGAATTCGTAATATTCGCTTTCAAAATAAGCAAAATCACCGAGGTTAACAGCTTTAAGCGCCTGCTCCTTATTTTCGGCGCCAATATCAATAAGCAGCTTGTCAAAGTCAGGGGCTTTCTTTTCCTCCTCTTTTTCGAGAAGATGTACCGCCTTATCGCCGATAACGCCTTTAACGCAGTTATTGCCGATAGAAACTACACGGTCAAGACAAACTCTGCTGTCAATTCCGCCAACGGGCGAAAACCTGAGATAACCTTCGTCAGTAACGTCGGTAATAATAAAGCCAACCTCGTCCATATGTGCGTTAATAGATACTGATTTATCAGGCGTTTTTTTGCCCTTTTTAAAGGCGATAACGGAGCCGAGTGCATCAACCCTGTAATCGCAATAATCCTTAATCTGGCTGATAATATATTCTCTTACGGCGCTTTCGTCACCCGACGTACCGTTTAATAAACATAAATCCTTAAGCATTGACTTCACCTGCTCTCTTTATAACATACTGCGAAAGCAGCTTAGCCGTATTTTCGACGTCCTTGATATCAACAACCTCTATCGGCGAATGCATATACTTTTCTGGAATAGACACAAGCGCAGTCTTTATTCCGCTTTCCGTAAGCGAAATAACGTCGGCATTCGTACCCGTTCTGCCGCCGCCCATAACCTCAGTCTGATAAGGTATATCGCAATCCTTTGCAACCTCAAAAAGCCTGTCCGTAATATCACGGTCCAAAATTGCAGAAACGCCAATCATCGGACCCTTTCCAAGCTCACCGCAGTCAGTCTTCTTGCACATAGGCGTATAACCGAACGACACGTCAACGGCAATAACCTCGTCAACGTTCTTTCCGTAAGCGCCGACCTTTGCGCCGCGAATACCGACCTCCTCCTGCGCAGAAAACATTGCAGTTACCTTGCAGGGCGGATTTTGAATCTGTTTAAGCGCAAGAATAAGCGCCGCAACGCCCGACCTGTCGTCAAGCACAGAAGCTGAAAGCTGATTGTTAAGAAGCTTAGAAAAATTACGCCTGAACGTAACTCTGTCACCGAGTGAGATAAGCTTTTCCGCTTCCTCTTTTGTCATACCGACGTCAATTGCAACCTCGTCAAAATCAGGTGCTTTTTTGTCGTCGTCCTTTTGCAAATGCGGAGGGAGCGTAGAGATAACGCCCTTAACCTCTTCTTTGCCCCAGATGCTGACCTCGCTTGCTAACAGCATTCTGTTATCTGGCCCGCCGCATTTGTCGATTTTTATAAAGCCGTCTTCTGTAATCGACTTTACAACCATCCCAATTTCATCTGTGTGAGCGTCGAGCATAATATGATAACCCTCGCCAACCGTACAAAATAGGTTGCCGAAGCTGTCTGATGTAAACTCATACTCATCGCCTAATATTTCGCTGATAGCAGCTATTACGTTTTCTTCCGCTCCGCTGGGTCCGACAGCAGAAGTAAGCTTATATAATATTTCTTCAGTAGTCATAATTAATCCTCAAATTCGTTAACTAATCTTTTGAATTCCCTGCCCCTGTACTCAAATGTTTTGAACTGATCAAATGCAGGACAGGCTGGACAGAGCGAAACTATGTCGCCGTCAGTCGCCTTGCTTTTTGCAACCTCAAGCGCTTCGGCAAGAGTTGAAACCTTAACCAGTTCAGTCTGGCCGTCAAAATCGGGATAATTTACGATAGTATCGTAAATCTTTTCGGCAGTTGCACCGTTAAGAACGAGCAGCTTGACGTATTTGATAATATACGGCACCATTTCGCTCATATCGTTGCCCTTGTCTGAGCCGCCCATAATTACAATGATTTTCGTGCCGAACGCCTTTAATCCGCTTATAACGCGCGAAGGCGAGGTCGCAATAGAGTCGTTGTAATACTTGACGCCCTTATATTCGCGAACAAACTCAATTCTGTGCTCTACGCCGCCGAACGTGCGCGCAATATTTTTGATAGTTTCAACGCTGACGTAGCCCCACACGGCAGAAATTGCAGTACAGTAATTTTCAATATTATGGTCGCCTGGAATAACAATGTCCGACTTATTCATAACGAGTGTTTTGCTGTTTTCATCATTATAATAGATATTTCCGTCTGCAGTATCCATATATGCGCCGCGCTCAACTGGATGCTTAATCGAAAACTGCGAAAGCACGCCGCGCACGTCGTATCTCATATCGTGATATACCGTGCCGCCGATAGAATAATCACAGTCAGCGTTAAGAACAGTTCTTGCTTTTTCGTTTTGATAAATCAGGATATTTCTTTTCGCGTCGACGTACTCGTCAAGCGAGATGTGATGGTCCTGATGCGTACACTCAATATTAGTAACGACTGCAACGTCGGGCTTATTAACAAGATTGCCCATCGTAAGAAGCTGGAACGACGACAGCTCGACAACGGCAATATCCTTTTCGGTAATATTGTCAAGCTCTGGCATCAGCGCCTTGCCGATGTTACCGCCGAGAAATACTCTGTTGCCCTCAGCTTCGAGCATTTTTGCAATCAGCGTCGTCGTTGTCGTTTTTCCGTTTGAGCCAGTAACGGCAAAAAGCTTTGCTGGACAGTATTCAAAAAATACTTCCATTTCTGTTGTAACTTTCTGTCCGCGCTTAATGCATTCGCCTATCCACGGATTCTGGAACGGCAATATACCGTGCGAGCGAAAAACGATATCCATCTTAGGTAAGATATCAAGATAGCTGTCGCCTAGCGAGAAGTTAACGCCGAGCGCTTCAAGCTTGTCGCAAATTTCTGCGCCGATGTAGTCCCTGTCACGCTTGTCGCAAGCCCATACCTCTATGCCGTGCTTAGCGAGAAATTCAGCACACGGAGTATTTGCAACGCCCATTCCGACGAACGCAACCTTTTTCCCTTTTATCGTTTCGATATACTTTTCTGCTGGTGTCATATTATCTGTCTCCTTAGTGAGAAAAGAAATTTCCCCTTCTGTATTCATTCAAATCAAAGCTTTTCATCCGTTCTTCAAGCGCATCCTGATACGGAAGCCGCTCGCCTTTGAGCGTGTCGGGTATAGGAACTTCGCTTGACATAACGTAATTAGCAATCATCTGCTGACATTTTGTCGGGCTGTTTCCGAGGAAATATACCCTGCTCGTTTCGAGCTCAGCGATGGCGATTGCGATTTTTACCTTTTCTTTTCTGCCCATCACGGTAATTGTCTTTGAAAGCTCAATCGCGCCGTCATCGGCTTTGTTGCAAACAAAGGTCAGCACAGCGTTTCCGCTTCGCTTCATCATTACAGCCGTAAAATCGTAAACTACGCTGTCAAGATGGGCAATAACGTCGTTTTTGTCAAGCTCGTCTGTTTTGACAAGATAAAACACCTCGTTTCGCTTAGTGCCGCGAAGCGCGAAATCAAGCTCGGTAAGCTCAAGATTTTCCTCAATACCGAAGGCGTTTTCGATAAGCGTATCTCTGATAGCACGGCTGTATTCGTCAACTGTCTTTTCGCTTCTGTTAGTCAGATAGTAGCCGCAGTCAGACAGCTCAAGCTCTACGTTAGTAAGAAACGTATCGCATTTTGAATATTTTGAGCTGTAAAGCAGCACTAAAGCCAATGAAGCAATCACAAGCACCTCGGCGCTATAGTGAAGCGCAAGCGCAACACTTTCGGCTCCGCCCTCATAGATTGCTTTTTCAAAGCCGATTAAGAAAAACAACAGTATTGCAGTCACTATAACAACCGCGTTTTTTACGAGCTTAAAAAGCCTTTGTTTTTTTCTGAATTCTCTCATTATTTAATCATTTCCTCAAATTCTGCTTCGCCGATTACAGGTACGCCGAGCGCGTTGGCTTTGTCAAGCTTTGAGCCTGACGCTTCGCCCGACAAAACGTACGAAGTCTTTTTTGATACGCTCGACGAGGTTTTGCCGCCGAAGGACTCAATAATCTTTGACGCCTCGCTTCGCTTATAATTCGGAAGCGTTCCCGTAAGAACGAACGTCATTCCCTCAAAACGATTATCCTTGATGACCGTTTTTGATTTCGTATTAACGCCGAGCTCTTTAAGCTCGTTAACAAGCTCTATAGTTCCCTGCTTATTAAAGAAATCAACAACCGACTCAGCCATAATCTGACCGAAGCCTTCAATTTCGAGTATATCCTCAACGCTTGCATTCATCACGACGTCAATATCCTTCATACTGTCACTGAGAAGCTTTGCCGCCTTTGCGCCGATATGCCTGATACCAAGCGCGAAAAGAAGCTTGCCGAGGTCATTATCCTTTGAGCTTTCAACTGACGTCACAATGTTGTGTGCGCTCGTTTCCTTAAAGCCCTCGAGCTTAGCAATTTCGTTTTCGTCAAGACGGTAGATATCGGTAGTTTTATTAATCATCCCTTCGCCGACAAAGGTTTCGATAATTGAGGGACCGAGCCCTTCGATATCCATAGCGTCACGCGAGCAGAAATGAATTAAGTTACGAAGAAGCTGTGCAGGACATTCTGGATTAATACATCTGACGGCAGCCTCGCCCTCATCGCGTACAACCGCTTCACCGCACGACGGGCATATTTCGGGAAGTCTGAAATAGCCCTCGCTGTTCTTTTCATTAAGGCACAGCACCTCGGGAATTATATCGCCCGCCTTGCGAACGGTTACTATGTCGCCGATATTGACGTTCTTTTCCTTGATGAAATCCTGATTATGCAGTGTTGCTCTTGATACAGTCGTTCCTGCAAGGTGAACAGGCTCAAGCACGGCAGTCGGCGTAATAACGCCCGTTCTGCCTACTGCGATTTCTATATCAACAAGCTTTGTCTGCTTTTCCTCAGGCGGATATTTGAACGCAACTGCCCACTTCGGAAACTTAGCAGTTGAGCCAAGAAGCTCTCTGTCGCTGAAGTCATCGACCTTGATTACAGCACCGTCAATATCAAATTCGAGCTCGCCGCGCTTTTCGCCGATGCTTTCAACCTCATCAAAGGCTGCTTCTATGCTATTAACTCTTTTATAAAACGGAACTGTTTTGAAGCCAAGCTCTTTTAGGAAGTCAAGGCTTTCCTTGTGAGAATTAAGCTCTACGCCCTCAACCTGCTGAACGTTAAACACAAATATATCAAGTCCGCGCGTTGCAGTAATCTGTGAATCCTTCTGTCTTAGTGAGCCTGCCGCAGCGTTACGCGGGTTTTTGAAAGGCTTTTCGCCGTTTATAAGCTGTCGGTCAACGACCTTGTCAAAGCTCTTTTTCGGCATATAAACCTCGCCTCTGACCTCGATATACGCAACGTTCTTTTTGAGCTTTAGCGGAATGCTGTGAATAACGCGAAGATTGCCGCTTACGTCCTCGCCTACGTCGCCATCGCCGCGAGTAGAGCCGCGCGTGAAAACGCCGTTCGTATATTCAAGACTTACTGACAGTCCGTCAATCTTCGGCTCTACAACGTAATGCGGCTCAGTTACAGCGTCGCGTACACGCTTGTCAAAATCAAATATTTCCTGCTTTGAAAATGCGTCCTGCAGGCTTTCCATACGTACTGTATGCTCAACGCTTTCAAAGCTGTTATCCGCCTTACCGCCAACACGCTTAGTGGGAGAGTCTGGAACGTCGTATTCTGGATGCGCCTCTTCAAGCTCCTTGAGCTCGCGCATCATCATATCGTACTCGTAATCCTCGATTTCAGGCGCGTCGTCGTTATAATAACGGTCTGCATGATATCTCAGCTTACTACGTAAGTCGTTAATTTTTATTTCTAACTCAGTCATATATATCACCAGTTTAGTATTATATCATTAATATATAAATTATTCAATATAAAAATAACCGACTTTGAGCGTCGGTTATTCTTATTCCTTTATTCTGTTGTTGAGCCGAAGCCGCCGTCACGAACACCGTCTGCGCTGTCGCTTACGGTTATTCCGAAAGGCATAAATATTCCTTGTGCAAATCCGTCGCCGCAGTTCACAGTAACGGTATGCCCGTCGTCGTGCGCATCGCACGAAAGCTTAATCATAATGTGTCCCTCGTTAGATGAATTATAGTAATCAGAGTCAATTATTCCAACCGTGTTATCAAGCTGAATTCTGTGCTTAAAGCCAAGTCCCGAGCGCGGAAAAATGCTCAGCACCCAGCCGTCATCAATACGCGCTCTTATCCCCGTTGAAACGAGAAGCGATTTTCCCTGCTCAATTGTTATATTTTCTGGAGCGTAAAAATCATATCCCGCCGAGCCGCTTGTTGCTCTTTTTGGTAGCTTAATGCCGTCATAAACAGCCTTGACGTCAACGGTATCTGGAAAGCTTTTGAGCCATGCTTCTTTAAATTGTTCAAACGAAACCTTTTCAAATTCAGCTATTCTGTTCATAATTAAAACTCCTTTGAGTTAAAGTATAACACAAAGAAGTTTTTTAGTAAAGGCTTAGTTTTTGGCTTTTGGCAGCATAACCTGTACTTTAAACAGATCACCGTCAATTGTTATGTTTAAGTGCCCGCCCTGGGCTTTGCACAAATTATCTGCAATTGAAAGGCCAAGACCGTTACCCTCGTTGGTTCTTGACTTATCGCCACGTACAAAACGTTCTTTTAATTCATTAACAGAAATATCAAGCTGTTCTGCAGAAGTATTTTTAATCTCAAAAATGCTGTAATTCTCTGTTTCATAAACGTCAGAATATACACGAGTGCCTTTCAAAGAATACTTACGGGCATTAGAAATCAGATTTTCAATAATACGATATGTTTTAGAACCGTCTGCAAAAGCGCTGATATTCTTTTTATCACCCTTGAATACAAGTTCTAATCCGTTATTTGAAAACTCCTGCTGATGCTCAACCACCGCCTGAGTTGCAAGCTCGCTGAGATTTATATTTATTAACTCAATATTAATAACGCCGCTTGTAATCTTTGACGCTTCAATCAAATCGTCAATTAATCGTTTCAGCTTTTTTCCCTGTTCATCAAGAACGACTATATATTCCTTTGCTTTTTTGTCTTCAATATCACAGCCTTTAAGAAGATCAACGTAATTAATAACCGAGGTTAACGGCGTTTTTAGATCATGAGAT
>JAFWKC010000116.1 GCA_017514345.1 Eubacterium sp. | reverse complement strand
TACTATTCACTTGAGGTAAATATGCCATTCCATATACGCAACCAAATGCCGCAACGCTTAATAATATGTATGCAGTTAACAATAATTCTTTTGCTTTTGGATTAAGCTTTTTCTTAATAATATCATACGCATATATTATTCCCAATCCCTCAAAAAGAAGTGTGGTATATTCAAGTGGGGCATATCTGTACATATTAAACGTTGCGCCAACTTCTCCGACAGAGAAAACATATAGCAAACCAGATGATAAAAACGAAAAGAAAAACGATTTTAATAAAACATTCTCCTGCTTTTTCTTAAATACTTTTATACTAAACTTAATAATACCAAAAATAACAAATACGCCGCCAAAAAGAATTGAAAACTGAAATTTGTTAATACCTTCATAAATAGGGCTGGCTATGTCTAACATCAATAAACAAGATGCAAAAAAAGCATTGACAATTGGATTTTCTCTGTTAAACACAGACATACTGCTCTGTCTTGAATAATAATCCATATTGTTAATACTGAAGCACAGTACGTTTGTTTTTGGAAGAACGCCTATTGTTACTAAGCCAAGAATAATAAACGGAACGCTTACAATCAGTACTGTAATCACGCTTAATATAACATTTTTAGCATTTATTTTTTTGTAGAACATCAACGAAAGATATGTTGTCACTAATAAAACGGGAATAAATATTGCCGCCGCCATATACGTATACAAACACATTCCAAAGAAAACCATTGAAACAATATAGTATACAGTAGCGTTCCTGTTTACGGCTTTTGCTAAAAAGCAAATAGCAAAAGCAATAAAAAAAGCACAGTAATTACAATCAAGCAAAAGCGCGTTCGAAAAAACAAACCACGGAGCAGCGGCAGATATTGCATAAAAAGCAATTCGTTCTCTTTTTTCTTTAAACACTTCGTCAGCAAAACTGAAAAAAGCCCATAACGACGCAATATTGGTTATTAATACTGGAAATCTTACAGCAAACTTTGTTTGCCCAAATACAAAAACTGATAAAGCGGAAAAATAAGTTGCAACTGGGGACTGTCCGCCTATAAGCCACGTATCAAAATAAAGAGGCATTTTATCGCCAAACAAGTCTGTTCCATTTTTGGCAATTTCAAACGCGTTGAGCGTTGTCATCGCCTCGTCAACATATAAAGAGCCCACCAACAAATCAACAATAAAGAAAGCTATTCTAAGAACTACGGCAAACAAAAACAATTGACACCTTGGTTCTTTTATGCGTAGCTTCATTTTATTCAAAACCATATCCCCCTTTTGATTGCTCACTATTCTATTATTACAAATTATGATAAATTGTCAATATATTTTTCTTGCCTGACAAACATCTTGTGAATTATGAGTTTTAGTGTTATAATGATTTTATATTGAGTGGAGGTGTTAATATGCCTGAAAGTAAGCGGATTAATATTAACGATGTGCCGAAATGGTTTAAGGCGCTGTACGTCTTTGCGCCTGTAATAGGGTTACTGTTAATTCCAGTTAAGCTTGACAACGATTTTTTCTTCCTTTACAAAACGGGAGAGCATATCATAAATAACGGATTTCCGACTACTGACTTTCTGTCAATGCATTCGTCGATGCACATTATCGTACAGCAATGGCTCAGCACCGTTATATACTACTACATTTATAAAACGCTCGGCGTTATCGGCGTTGTCGGATTTGTCATTATCTGCTATGCGCTTTTCTGCGTCGTAATGCTAAAGCTGACACGGCTGATTACTGATAATCTTTTCGTTGCAAGTATGTTTTCGCTTGTGGCTGACGTGTTTGCGGCTGTGATGTTTGAGCGCTCGCGCCCGCAGGCAATAACAATGCTTCTTATACTCTTAGAGCTGTTTTTGCTCGAAAGCTTCGTGCAGAAGAAGAAGCTCGTTTATCTTTGCTTTTTACCCGTAATATCGCTTCTGCTTGTAAATCTTCACGCCGCTATGTGGGCGATGCTGTTTGTGTTTGCCGCACCGTACGTTGCCGCCTCGCTTCCGCTGAAGCTTGGAAAAATCAGGCTCGAGCCCTGCTGCAGCTTTGTTAAGCTGTTAATCTGCGGCGCTCTGTGCTTTGCAGTCGGCTTTTTAAATCCGTACGGCTGGGAGGCTATGACGTATATTCTGTCCTCGTTCGGCTACAAGGAAATCAACAGCTTAATCGTTGAAATGGCGCCGCCTACGCTCACAAGCGCGTGGGGCGCGTCGCTTGCAGTTATTCTTTCCGCTTTCGTGTGCTTCGCTCTGTTTTTCAAGAAAAGAGCATTTTCGACGCGCTTTGTTCTGCTTTTCGTCGGCACACTCTTTATGGCGCTTTTAAACACAAAATCAATAGCCTACTTTATTATCGGCGGTATTTCCTCGTTCTCTTATCTCTTAAAGGACGCCGTAGTCGAGCTGAAAATCGACAGCGGAAAAACGCGCACAAAAAAGGACAAAAAGAAGCTACTCGCTCTTGTGTCTGCTTTTGTAATTATGCTCGGCGTTCTCGGCGGCGTAATAATTATGCAGCCCTCTGCAGATAACAGTACCGTTTCAGAGAACAGCTCGGCTTCAAGCGGCGAAAACGAATACGCGGCGCTTAAACAAATGATTAAAATTCTTGATAAAGAGGACAAAGACGACGTCGTTCTTTACGTCGGCTTCGACCACGGGCAGTATTTTGAGTATTACGGATATCATCCGTATATCGACGGCAGAGCAGAGCTTTTCCTCAAGGACAACAACAAGGAATTCAACTATCTCAAGGAGTACGGCGAGCTCAAATCAGGCGAGCTTTATTACAAGGATTTTGTTGATAAATACCACTTTACTTATATTGCTACAGATTCAAAGGACACCATCCTGCAAAACGGTCTGCTCCACGATAACGACTACGAAATCGCCTACAAAGACGGCGAGGATATACTGTTCAGATTAAAAGCATAAATTCTTTGTTAAAAAAATCACGATTATATTAGACGATATATATAATATTTTGTATAAAGTGTAAAATTTACATTTTTTGCTTGATTATTAGGTTTAAACAGTATAAAATATATACTGCAAAAATAAAATTAATTTATGGAGGTACATTCCAATGGTAAAAGTTGCTATTAATGGTTTCGGCCGTATCGGTCGTCTCGCATTCCGTCAGATGTTCGATGCTGAGGGCTACGAGGTAGTTGCAATCAACGACCTTACAGATCCTAAGATGCTTGCTCATCTTCTCAAGTATGATACTGCTCAGAGAGGTTATGCAGGTGTTATCGGTGAAGGTAAGCACACTGTTGAGGCTACTGAGAACTCAATCATCGTTGACGGCAAAGAAATCACAATTTATGCTAAGCCAAACGCTGCTGAGCTTCCTTGGGGCGAGCTTGACGTTGACGTTGTACTCGAGTGCACAGGCTTCTACTGCTCAAAGGATAAGGCACAGGCTCACATTGACGCTGGCGCAAAGAAGGTAGTTATTTCTGCTCCTGCAGGCAACGATCTTCCTACAGTAGTTTTCAACGTAAACCACGAAACACTTACAGCTGATGACAAAATCATCTCTGCTGCTTCCTGCACAACAAACTGTCTTGCACCTATGGCAAAGGCTCTCAACGACTACGCTGAGATTCAGAGCGGTATTATGTGCACAATCCACGCTTACACAGGCGACCAGATGATTCTTGATGGTCCTCACAGAAAGGGCGACCTCAGAAGAGCAAGAGCAGGTGCTGCTAACATCGTTCCTAACTCAACAGGTGCTGCAAAGGCTATCGGTCTTGTAATTCCTGAGCTTAACGGCAAGCTTATCGGCGCTGCACAGAGAGTTCCTACTCCTACAGGCTCAACAACAATCCTTACTGCAGTTGTTAAGGGCGACGACGTAACAGTTGACGGCATCAACGCTGCTATGAAGGCTGCTTCAAACGAGAGCTTCGGTTACAACACAGACCAGATCGTATCAATGGATATCGTTGGTATGAAATACGGCTCACTCTTTGACGCAACTCAGACAATGGTTCTTCCTATCGGCGAAGGCAAGTACGAAGTACAGGTTGTTTCTTGGTATGATAACGAGAACAGCTACACCTCACAGATGGTTAGAACAATCAAGTATTTCGCAGAGCTTGGCTAAATAAAACTATTAAATCCCGAGGAAATCCTCGGGATTTTTTATTGGCAAAGTATACTCTTTTTTGGAAAAAGCTTCAGGAATTCATCAGCGTCGCCGTGCTTGATTTCGGCTTCCGTTCTGAATTCGCAAAGACACGCATACGTTGCTTCGACGTCCGACAGCGCCCTGTGGGCGTTTTTATTTATAATGCCGAAGCGCGCCGTCATATCGCTTAAACGGTGGTGCGTCATATCGGGATAAAGCTTCTTTGCAAGGCGCATAATGTCGATGTAGTCGTTCGTCATATATTCGCCGAGGAAATCAAGAATTTTGTCGTACAGAAAGTTCACGTCAAAATTCACGTTGTACCCCACGATTATGCTGTCGCCGAGAAAGTCGAAAAACTCATTGAGCACCCGCTCAGAAGGCGGAGCCGCGTCGAGCATTTCGTTAGTTATGCCCGTAAGGCTCGTTATAAACGGCGAAACGTAGTCGCCCATTTCGTTTACCCTCGGCTGAAGCAGCGAAGCAAACGAATCGACGGCCTTTCCGTCTTCGTACATAATTGCGCCGATTTCGATAATGCTGTCGTTTGACGGGCTGAGCCCCGTTGTTTCAATATCAACAACGCAGAAGTCCTGCGGAAAACCCACAAGACTTCTGCCCTTAAATTCTCTGTTGTTATTGTGATAAGCCATAAATTATAACTGGTCTGCAATCGTGTAAATGAGCTCTTTAGTTTTATCCCAGCCAAGACACGGGTCGGTGATTGACTTGCCGTAAACGCCGTCCTCAACCTTCTGTGCGCCGTCCTCGATGTAGGACTCAATCATAAAGCCCTTAACCATCCTCTTGATATCGTCGCACTGGCTCATTGAATAAAGCACGTCCTTTGCAATTCTGATCTGCTCAAGATAATTCTTGCCAGAGTTTGAGTGGTTTGTATCAACGATAACTGCAGGATTTTTAAATCCGCCGTTGCAGTACATATCGTAAAGGATACGCAAATCCTCGTAGTGATAATTCTGGTGGTTTACACCGTGCTTTGTAACGCTTCCGCGAAGAATTGCGTGGGCAAGGTCGTTACCGCTGCTTTCTACCTCCCAGCCTCTGTAAAGGAAGGTGTGGCCGCTCTGCGCCGCCTTGATAGCGTTGAGCATAATCGAAAAGTCGCCGCTTGTCGGGTTCTTCATACCAACTGGAATTGTTAGCGAGCTTGAAACAAGACGGTGCTCCTGATTTTCAACTGAACGCGCGCCGACAGCGACGTACGAAATGATGTCCGAAAGATATCTGTGATTTTCGGGATAGAGCATCTCGTCAGCACAGGTAAGTCCCGTCTGCTCAATAGCGTCAGCGTGAAGCTGACGGATAGCAACGATACCCTCGAGCATATCGGGCTTCTTGTCAGGGTCGGGCTGATGAAGCATACCCTTGTAGCCTGCGCCCGTGGTTCTCGGCTTACCCGTATAAATACGCGGAATAATCATCAGCTTGTCGTTGACCTCCTTGTCAACCTCGGCAAGCCTGTTTATATAATCAAGCACGCTGTCGGCTCTGTCAGCCGAGCACGGACCGATTACAAGTACAAATTTGTCGCTTTCGCCGCGAAAAATCCTTGCAAGCTCCTCGTCACGCTTTTCCTTAGCCGCAACTGCTTTTTCAGAAAGCGGATACTGCTCCTTGATGTCCTTCGGAACTGGAAGCTTTCTTTTGAATTGTGCCTTTGGCATATTGTCCATAGTTATGTACCTCTTCGTTTGTTATTGCTGAATATAATAGCACGATTACGTTAAATAGTCAAATAAAAAAACGACTTCTTTGCGAAGCCGTTTAAATTTTACCATCCGAGTCTGACAATCTGGACTGTGCAGGAGCCTGAGCCAAGACGGTAGCACGCTGAATGTCCCTGAGGAGTGAAAATATCAATTCTGCCGCGTCTTGAAAGTCCGCTGCCGCCGCGGTCAACAACCGTATAGCAAACGCCGTTAACCTTAACGACAGAGCCCATCGGAAGCCAGTTGCACGCGATGTAGTGCGGGTCCTTCATACCGTTGTGGATTTTTCTGCCGCTTGTCGTTGTGCCGCTGCCTGAGCCGTTACAAGCGGCGCAAGCGCAGTAGTGAGTATATCTTCCAGAAATCTTCTGACCGAGCTTCAGACCGTTCTTTGAGGTTACGCCGTTCGGCTTAACGCCTGGCTCGGAAAACTTTGTGCCAACCTTTACAACCTCGTCAACGGCAGCCTTGGTAATAACCTCAGCCTTAACGGTTTTTGCTTCCTCTTTTCCGTTTACGGTTTTAATTTCGTAGGTTACCTTTTTGCTTCCGTTTTCGCCCTTTGTGACAACCTCTGTTTTGCCCTGGTCGAGCTTTTTGTCGTCCTGCTTTACGGTGTTATATGCGATTTCCTCGTCAACCTCAACTGTTTCGTAAGAAACCTTGTAAAGATTAACAGTCATATCTGCCTTAAGCTCTGTGTCGAGCGACGGCTCAATATAATCATCCTCGTCAAGCTCATAGCCTGCAAGCTTAATCAGGTCGCTGACTGTGCCGACAACCTTAGCGAGCTTAACTGACTTGCCGTCTGCGTTAAGAGTAACGCTCGGTGCTGATTTAATATCAATAACCATACCGTCCTTTACGATATCGCCGAAATCGTAGTTGACGTTCTTTTCCTCGCCTACTGTAAGTCCGATTTCGTCAAGCGCCTCGCCTACTGTTGAGGAATACACCTCGTAGGTCTGGATGTTGCCGCTGAACTTAACGTTTACAGCGTTGTGTCGGCTGATGACGATTTTGCCGCCCTTGCCCTTTTCAAACGCTGTGATATCCATTTTGTCATCGGAATCAAGCTTGATTCCTGCAGTATTTAAAACATCGATAGGTTCCTTCGCTGCTGTTGCAATTGTCGACTCAACACCGCCGTCAACTACAGTTACGTCATATTTGCCGAGCGAATCAGCAAATGCCGTTGACGTGAATATAGCTGTGATGATAAGTGCGATAACTGCTGCTGCAGCAAGCTTCTTAATACCAAGCTTGTTTGCAGCCTTGCTTTGCTTGTTCATCTCTATCTCCTTGTGTCTTGGTTTGTGTGCCGTTGTGTTTTATTTCCTAAAACGCCGCCATTATAGCACAATTAACTAAGGTGTCAATTTTTCTGACCTGATTTTTTTGTATAATATGTACAACCGCGCCCCCTCAATTCTGTGCATTACGACTATGCGGCACCAAATGTTGTGGTTTTGTGATTTAACTTGCTAAAGCGCAAAAGTGAAATTTTGTAACAATGGTAAAAATGGCTCTCATAAAACTTACAAATTGTAACTTTTTGAGGTGAATTTGTATTAAAAATACAACATCTTGTAAGCTGAAACGCTTAAAAGTGGCGTATTTTCAACATATAGGCACATTATATTAACATTTCAAATTGTTACAAATTTTAATATTTGTTAACCGTTTGCATTTTCCTATATAGTATATGATGTAATTAATATAATATTATTGAAATCATAACCACCCGTTGAACGGGTGGTTTGCACAGGCCCTATAAGGGCCGCCTACTGGCTTGCCGCCTAAAAGGCGGCTCTGAAGTTTGGCATCGCATTACTTTTTCAAGCAGCCGCTCACGTGCGGCTGTTTTTGTTTT
>JAFWKC010000115.1 GCA_017514345.1 Eubacterium sp. | reverse complement strand
GTAGTAGGCGACACAGTCGGCGACCCGTTCAAGGACACGTCAGGACCTTCAATCAACATTCTTATAAAGCTTATGACTATTGTATCGCTCGTATTTGCATCAACGTTTATGATGGTAAACGGCGGTAACGGAATAATCAATTTCTAACGCGTATAACAAAAGCCTACCTTCGGCTGAAGGTAGGCTTTATTGTTTAATAAAACAGATTTCGTATCCAATGGTATCCGCTCGGACAGTAGTAGAACGTCGACGAGCCGAAGCCGATAAAGTAATTGAATATAATCGTAACAACCATAAGCGTAATAACGAGAATTACGAGCTTTTTCTCGGCGCCGTATTTTTCAAACAGCGCGAGCGTTACAATAATTCCTGCGAGTATCAACAGCCATACAAAATCGATGTAATACCTTGAAAGTATGCCGCTCATTTCGCTGTCCATAATTGCAACAACGACTGGAATGATTAACAGCACAATCCATAAAGCGAAGGCTTTTTTAGTTTTGAGCATTTCCTTTACTCTGCCTGCGCCGAACGACATAAGAATGAAGCACTGAGAAAACAGCACGCCGCCGAACATCGGTTCGTATATAGTCATTCCTACATACGATGCGTAGTTTTCGGGAGTGGAAAGAATAAACGGGAAATACGGTGCGAGATTAGGCGGCTGAACGAAGTATGCGCTCATTGCAGGCAGCAGCCTGAAGAGGTTAAACGAGCGAAGCCGCATATCGTTAGTAGTCAGGTTATAGTTTGCGCCGAAATCAAGCGGCGAGCCAAAGCGGATGTAGTTATAATACATAAGTCCTGCCGCTACAATAACGTACGGTACGGCAACGCAAAGAAGTCTGCTGACGTTATTTTTCAGAACAATTTTCCTGTCCTTGAAAAGAACGTCCCAGAAAATAGGAATTAACAGGAAGCTTGCAAGTGCAAACTGCGGTCTGCATCCAACCGACAGCGCCATAAACAGCGCGCCGAAAAAGATATAAAACAGCGTGAGTCCTTTGCTCTTGTTTTCGTTAATCAAGCATTTTGCAGTCAGGTACATCCGCAGTCCTGCCGTAACAAACAGCACCGCAACGACAATAGGCAGATAGTACAGCGACGGCGTCTGCGTTGCTATTACAGTTCCGCAGGCATTAACGTAAACGAACGTCATTAAGAGCTGAACGCCGAGCGAGGTATCCTTGAAATACGTCTTTACAAGGGCGTTAATGAGCCGATAGCCTTCTATTATAATTAGTATAGAAGTAATGAGAACTGCGACTCCTGCATTCATCTGATGCCCTGTCAGAAGCAAGAACGGCAGATAATAGAGCAGAACTGGAACTATACCGAAGTATACGTACGCATTACCGTCAAAGTATGCAATATCCCACAAATCTATGAGCGACAAGCCGTGCTCGACTAAACAATTTGTTCTTTCGGTTGTATCATAAGGATTATTCAGACCCTTCAGAAGCTCAAGGTGGTCAACGTTAATATTTACCCGACCTTGACTTATCGCTTCTGCAAGGAGCTCATACTGTTTAACTCCTGGATTGTCCTCGAATATATAATGTATATTTTCAAGAGCAAGCGGTATCATCAGCATAATGTTTACAAAAGCAAACAAAAACAGAAGTATTCCCGCATATTTTTTGTTATCGCGTGCAGTAAATTTATACAGCTTCGACGTTGGTCTGAACGAATATAAAAGAAGCAGAATGAGCGTCAAAAACAGAACTCTCAGCGGCATAAAGTTAAGCGGAACGTGAGCGTTAATTACTGCGTTCTTCAGCTGGAAGCTATTGTAGCTCCACGTATCGTTTGTCAGCTCAATTTTGAGTTCAGATATTTTACCATAGGGATTGAGCTTGACGTATTTGCTGTTTTCGATAGTTGGGTAACTGTCAAAATGACCCATTTCATAAAACGAGCTTCTTCCCTCGTCCTTAGCGTAGATGGTGATATTAGCATCTCTGACTTTATCCCAATCAAGCCGCGGGTCAGTACTCTCTACAAGAAAATCAAGGTAAAGGTATTTAACGTCCTTGTTAATATTCTCGGCTAAAAACGTTGGGTTGTCGCTTCCCTGCTCGTGAATATAGGAGCCGTCTTCCTCGTCATATGTTTCTACAGCCTCAAAATCAATAGCTTCTGGATTGCTGCCGCTTGAAGTAAAGTATTCGTAATTGAACACAAACATCTCTGCGACAAGGCTTATCAGAATACAAGTCAAAATAGGTATCAGAACTTTTTTGATTTTATTATTTTCCATAAGCGAAAACAGTTGACAAAAATTGCCTCTCCTTTAGGATTTGAGCATTCAGCTCATAAATATTATGATAAAAAATATTATAATTATCATAATACTCAACGAGTATAACACATTGATTTATCAATGTCAATGTGATAGAATACCAGTATAAAAGGGGTGATAAAGTGAGGAAAATCCTGTATTGTACGCTGACTGCAATCACCTTTATTTTCACCGTTTGGTATATGCATTACGGAGTGCCGTACGAAAACGAGGGCGCGCTGTCAAAGATAGGACTTGAGCACAGAATACAGTTTATCGTCTGGGGCGTTCTTACGCTAACTACGCTCACCGTCGGTATCATATCGGCATACAGGCGTTATACAAAATCGAGGCTGTACGTTCCCCTGCTTTTGGCGGCGTTAATCGGAATGGCGCTGACGCTCGCATTCGATTTTGATTTTGACAAGAAGCCCGATTACTATTTTCACTGCACGGGCTCGCTGATGTTTTCCGTATCTGTCGGCGTGTGCGTATTTTTGCTGTTTCTTTTCTGTTACAAGCAAGGCGCCGTATTCCGCGTGCTTACGTACCTTACGGCAATAATACTGATAGCAGACACGGTTTGCCTTCTGATATTCAAGGAAACTGGACTGATAGAAGCATTACCGATTTTTTCGGGATACATAATGCTATTAACGGTTAATTTGAGAGGTGATAAGGTTGAAGTTAAACGATAAGCTGAAAAAGCTTGACAGCTATCCGTTTCATATGCCAGGACACAAGCGCAACGGGCGTTTCGGCATAGCGGGGGCTGAGATTGACATAACGGAAATCAAGGGCTTTGATAATCTCCACAGCGCAAAGGGCGTGCTTCTCGACATAGAAAACAGGCTTAGCTCGCACTACAAAAGCGAAAAGTCGTTTATGCTCGTCGGCGGCTCAACTGTCGGCATACTGTCGGCAATTCATACGCTTTGCAGCAGCGGCGACAAGATTATTATTGCACGAAACTGCCACAAAAGCGTATTCAACGCCTGCTCCCTGCTAAGACTCAGAGTAGTTTACGTTGAGCCTGAATACGACGGCAAATGCGGATATTATAAAGAGGTTACGCAACAAGCGCTTGATACAGTAATCAGGGCGCATAACGACGCGTCGGCAGTTGTAATAACCTCGCCGACTTACGAGGGTATGCTCAGCAATATCAGCTGCAAGCTGCCGCTAATAGTTGACGCGGCGCACGGAGCACATCTCGGCATTAAGCCGTTCCCCGATTATCCGAAGGGCGATATTGTAATTTCGAGCCTTCACAAAACGCTTCCCGCGCTTACAATGACGGCTGTTGCGAATATTTACAACGACAAATACACAGCAAAATTCAAGCGTTATCTTGATATATTTGAAACGAGCTCGCCGAGCTACGTTCTGATGAATTCCGTCGACATATGCACACAGTATCTCGAAAACTGCGCCGAGGATTTTGACGCTTATTATAGCAGGCTGACCGCGCTTCGCAAAATGGGGCTTATGTGGCTTGAAATAAGGCACAGCGACGATATCGGAAAGCTCGTCATATCAACTGCTGACGCAAGCATTAACGCACAGGATTTGGCGCAGGCGCTACGCGAAAGATATGCAATTGAGGTTGAAGCGGCGCTGTCGGAGCACGTTATTCTTATGACCTCGCCCGCAGATACCGACGAAGCTTTTGCAAGGCTCAAAGCGGCGCTTTGTCAAATTGACAGCGAGTGCGACAAAAAGAGCTTCAGGCGAAGGTTCAGAAAGCCGCCCTGCCCTGCTGACGCAGTAACAATATTCTTTGAGGACTGCGGCGATATGACGGAAATAGAAAACGCCGTCGGAAAACGCGCGTGTGAGTTTGTTTATGCATATCCGCCCGACATTCCGCTTTTAATCCCGAACGAAATTATTTCCGCGGAAATGAGCGAATACATAAGCGGTCTTATTAATTCAAACGTCAACGTTGAAAGCGACAGCGGACTTTTGCCTAAGGTATTGACAAAACAGGCTTGATAATTTATAATATTTAAGAAATTTATATAAGGAGCACTTATTATGAAAAGAATTAATACTTTAAGCTCAAAGAATCTTTGCGAATCAGCTAAGAAGGGCGGCTGCGGCGAGTGCCAGACCTCTTGCCAGTCAGCAAGCAAGACCTCTTGCTCAGTTGCAAATCAGAAATGCGAGCAGAACAAGAAATAAGTTAAGAAAAGCGGCGGTACAAACCGCCTTTTTTCTATTAACGGTACAAAATTATGATTCACGCTTATAAAATGAACGGTTATAATATCATTATCGACCAGAACAGCGGCTGCGTTCACAGCGTCGACGAGGTCGCATACGATATTATAACGATGTACGAAAACAAAACGAAGAACGAAATCAAGTCGTATATTCTTGATAAATACGCCAACCGCGAGGACGTAACGAGCGAGGATATTGAGCTTTGCTTTGACGATATACAGTCGCTTATTGATGACGGCAGACTGTTTTCCAACGACGCGTTTGAGGATATGGCACAGGAATTCAAGCAGCGTCAGGGCGTAATCAAGGCGATTTGCCTTCACGTCGCGCACGGCTGTAACCTGAACTGCGAATACTGCTTTGCGGGCAAGGGCGAATACGGCGGCGAAGACAAGGGCTTAATGAGTCTTGAAACAGGCAAAAAGGCGCTTGATTTTCTTGTTGAAAACAGCGGTACACGGCATAATCTTGAGGTCGATTTTTTCGGCGGCGAGCCGCTTCTCAACTGGGAGGTTTGCAAGGAGCTTGTAAGCTACGGGCGCGAGCTTGAAAAGAAGCACGATAAGAATTTTCGATTTACGCTGACAACTAACGGCGTGCTCGTTGACGACGAGGTTATTGATTTTTGCAACAAGGAAATGGGCAACGTCGTGCTTTCGCTTGACGGACGTCGCGAAACTCACGACAGATTGCGAAAAACTCCCCTCGGCGGCGGAAGCTATGATTTGATTGTAGATAAATTCAGAAAATTCGCCGACTCACGCGGCCAGAAGGATTATTATATGCGCGGTACATACACGCATTTTAACACAGATTTTTCTAACGATTTGCTTCATATGGCTGACCTCGGCTTTAAGGAATTATCAGTCGAGCCAGTCGTCTGTCCGCCCGACGAGCCGTGGGCGCTGAGGGAAGCTGATTTGCCCGTCCTGAAGGAGCAGTATGAGATACTCGCAAACGAAATGCTAAGGCGCTACAGAAACGGAAACGGCTTTACGTTTTATCATTATATGATTGACCTTGACGGCGGGCCGTGCATCGTAAAGCGCGTAAGCGGCTGCGGTGTAGGCACAGAATATATGGCAGTCACTCCGCGCGGCGAGCTGTTCCCCTGTCATCAATTCGTCGGCGATGAAAAATTCAGGCTCGGCAACATATTCGACGGCGTAACTAACCCCGAAGTGCTTGAACAGTTCAAGGACTGCAACGTTTATTCCCACAAGGAGTGCAAGGACTGCTTTGCAAAGCTTTACTGCTCGGGCGGCTGCGCGGCTAACGCGTACCACACCACAGGAAGCGTGAACGGTGTGTACAAGTTCGGCTGCGAGCTGCACAAAAAGCGCATCGAATGTGCAATTATGTTAAAAGTCGCAGAGGCGGAAGAAAACCTATGCGTAGAGTATTAAGGAGAGATATTATGAAAAAACTATTATGCTTATTATTATCCGTAATTATGATGATTACAGCCGTAACGGGCGTCAGCTTTTCGGCGCAGGCGGCGTCAAAGAACGTCAGCATCGCATACAGCGTTGAGGAAAACTATGATTACGCTGCAAAGGTTGCACAGCTTGTTAATCAGAACAGAGCGAAAAAGGGCGCAAAGAAGCTCAAAATGAACAAGCAGCTTACAGAATACGCTATGCAGAGAGCGGCTGAGCTTGCGCTTCTTTATTCACACACAAGACCAAACGGCGAAAGCTGTACAAAGCCGAAAATTGCAGACAGCGAAAATATCGCATACGGATACGGAAATCCGAGCGAGGTAATGTACGGCTGGCTTCATTCGCCACCGCACAAAAAGAATCTTCTAAAGAAAACTCACAAGGCTATCGGCGTCGGTTGCGCGCTTGTAAACGGCACTTACTACTGGGTACAGATTTTTGCCGACAAGAATATGGCGGCATCCACGTCAAAGGGTATCGTTCAGAACACGCGCAGCGTAAGCGTTACAAGGAAAAAGCTTTATACCTTCGTATTAGCAAAGGACTTTCGCGACATCGACAATCAGAGCGCGTCGTTTATTGAGGAAGGCGAAACGAGCCTTGCACACGAGGACTATCCGCAGGGCGTTCAGATTTGCTTAAGCGCAGTTCACAAGGACAATGATTCAAGCGCGTTCGGCTCCCCTATTCTTCTACCGAGCACGGTAAGCTACAGCTCGTCAAACGCAAGCGCGATGACTGTTAATTCTAACGGAATTGCAAGTATCGTCGGTAACGGCAGTACCAAAGTTACTGCTAAGCTGAAAGGCACGTCGTTTAAAGGCTCACAGACATTTACGACGTCAAAAAACATTGACGTCAGCATATCTGAAAACACCTTTGTTTACAACGGCTCAGTACAAACGCCGACAGTTAAGGTTTATAACCGCTACGGAAACGACATTACTAATACCCTTAGCATCAGTATGACAAAAGGCTCTGAGGTAGGAAAGTATTATATTTCGATAGAGGATAACGCTGTCGAAACTGAAGACGGTATTGAAATCAACGAGGATTTCAGATACGACGAGCTTTACGCAACTTATTCCATAATTCCTCAAGGCACTTCAATTAACAAGGTCAAAAAAGGCAAAAGCTCCTTTACTGTCACTTGGAAAAAGCAGGCTGTTCAGACGAGCGGCTACGAAATTCAGTACGCGACGAACAAAGGCTTTACGAAGAACACGGGTACCGTTCAGGTCGGCAAAAACTCCACGCTGAAAACTACAATCAAAGGACTGAAAGCGAAAACTAAATACTTCGTACGAATCAGAACCTTCGGTAAGGAAGGCGGAATAAACATTTATTCAAAATGGAGCGCCGCAAAAACAGTAAAAACGAAATAGAATAGGCCAAAGGGATAAAATATTTACTGAATACTAACCGTCGAACATTGAGCTTCGGCGGTTTTTGTTACATTTGTTAACAATCTTATTTAATCATTGACAGTATAATATTAATATTATATAATAACTTTGTTAAAAAGTTAAACAAGTAGGAGGAGTTTTTATGGGACTTACATTAGCACAAAAGCTCATTAAGGCGCACCTTGTTGAGGGCGAAATGAAGGTCGGTACAGAAATCGGTCTTCGCATTGACCAGACCTTAACACAGGACGCAACAGGAACAATGGCGTATCTTGAATTTGAGGCTATGGGCGTAGACAGAGTAAAAACAGAACGTTCTGTCGCTTACATCGACCACAATACGCTTCAGACAGGCTTTGAAAACGCCGACGACCACAGATTTATTCAGACCGTAACCAAGAAGCACGGCATCTACTTTTCAAGACCAGGCAACGGTATTTGCCACCAGGTACACCTTGAACGCTTCGGTATTCCAGGCAAGACCTTAATCGGCTCTGACAGCCACACGCCGACGGGCGGCGGTATCGGTATGCTTGCAATGGGCGCAGGCGGACTTGACGTAGCAGTGGCTATGGGCGGCGGCACATACTACATCCCGATGCCGAAAATGACAAGAATCAACCTTACGGGTTACCTCAAGCCGTGGGTATCGGCTAAGGATGTTATCCTCGAGGTGCTTCGCATTATGAGCGTTAAGGGCGGCGTAGGCAAGATTATTGAATACGGCGGAGAGGGCGTTAAGACGCTTTCAGTTCCCGAGCGCGCTACTATTACAAATATGGGCGCTGAGCTCGGCGCAACAACCTCAATCTTCCCGTCAGACGAAATTACTCTCGCCTTCCTCAAAGCACAGGGCAGAGAAAACGACTGGACAGAGATTTTACCTGATGAAGACGCAGTTTACGACGAGGTTATCGACATCGACCTTTGCTCGCTTACTCCGATGGCGGCTTGTCCTCATATGCCCGACAACGTAAAAACCACCGACGAAATCGGCAGGATTAAGGTTGACCAGGTTGCTATCGGCTCCTGCACAAACTCATCCTACACAGATATGATGAAGGTTGCTTCTATTCTCAAAGGCAAGACAATCTCGCCGACGGTATCGCTCTGTATCGCTCCTGGCTCAAAGCAGGTGCTAAATATGCTCGCGCTCAACGGCGCGCTGTCTGATATGATTAACGCGGGCGCAAGAATTCTTGAAAGCGCGTGCGGTCCGTGTATCGGTATGGGACAGAGCCCGAACAGCGGCGGCGTTTCGCTGAGAACCTTCAACAGAAACTTTGAGGGACGAAGCGGCACAAAGGACGGTCAGATTTATCTTGTATCGCCCGAGGTTGCGGCTGCTTCTGCGCTTACAGGCTATCTCACCGACCCGAGAGAGCTCGGCGAGGCTCCGACGGTAACTATGCCAGAGCATTTTATTGTTAACGACAATATGATTGAAGCTCCCGCTTCGCCTGAGGAAGCTAAGGACGTTGAGGTGCTTCGCGGTCCGAACATCAAGCCGTTCCCGAAAACTGAGCCGCTTCCGACAAGCATTACTGCAAAGGCAGTGCTTAAGGTCGGCGACAACATCACAACAGACCACATTATGCCTGCAGGCGCAAAGATACTCCCCTACCGTTCAAATATTCCGCACCTTTCGCAGTACTGCTTCGGCGTATGCGACGAAACCTTCCCCGAGAGAATTAAGGCTGAGGGCAAGGGCTTCGTAATCGGCGGCGCTAACTACGGTCAGGGCTCGTCAAGAGAGCACGCGGCGCTCGTTCCGCTCTATCTCGGCGTTAAGGCAGTAATCACAAAGAGCTTTGCAAGAATTCACGTTGCAAATCTTGTTAATGCAGGTATTCTCCCCTTCACCTTCGAAAACGAAGCTGATTACGACAAGATTTCGCAGGGCGACGAGCTTGAGCTTGCAGATATCAGAGCTTGCATAGAAAACAGCAAGCCTGTTGTTTTAAAGAATATCACAAAGGGCGAGGAATACGCGCTCGACTCAAGTCACCTTTCTGAGCGCCAGAGAGCAATGCTCCTTTGCGGCGGTCTGCTTGATTACACAAGAGAGATGAACAAATAATGGATATACTCAAATTTGAATATATTTACAGAGAATACGCTACTACAAACCCGCCGAGGTCGCTATGCACGGCGTACGCGCTTCAGAACTTCACGGACAGCTCCGTTGAGCTAAATTATTACAGATATAATAACGGTGATGAAAACGAGGTAACGTATACAATTACGGGCGACAGGTTCAGCGAGATTATGCGCATTATCAACGACGGCAAGGTTGTTGAGGAAATTGAAAGGCAGACTCCTGAACAGCGCAACCCTCAGTTTATGCAGATGTGCGGCGGCAGCACAACTACGGGCGTAAACATCACAAAAGCTAACGGCGAGGAGCTTCATACGCAGAGCATTCCTAATTCTTCGTATGAGCTGTCACAGCTTTTGCAAGCACTCGTAAGAGAAATGCAAAATCCCCCTAAGACGCAGGACAATTGGTACTGCTCAAACTGCGGCGCGCCGAATAACGGCGGAAACTTCTGCTCCAATTGCGGAACACCAAGAACAAGATAAGAAAGGAAAAAGCTATGAACGAACTTGAAAACAAGGCTCTTGACGAGGCAGTTGCCAAATTCAGAGCGCTTATGGAAGCACAGCTCGAAAGAGCAAAGAAGATTAAGGAAGATAAGGACTTTACCGACTATCAGTCGCTTGACACAATCGTTATCGGTATCTGCGGCGGCGACGGCATTGGTCCGATTATCACAAAAGAAAGCCAGAGAGTTATTGAATTTTTGCTCAAGGACGAGGTTGCAAGCGGCAAGGTACAGTTTAAGATTATCGACGGTCTTACAATCGAAAACAGAGCTGCACAGGGCAAGGCTATCCCCGACGACGTGCTTGAGGAGCTTAAGGCTTGTCACGTTATACTCAAGGGCCCGACAACCACACCGCGTCAGGGCGACCCGTGGCCGAACGTTGAATCAGCTAACGTTGCTATGAGAAAGGCGCTCGACCTTTTTGCAAATATGCGTCCCGTAAAGGTACCCGAGGAGGGCATCGACTGGACGTTCTTCCGTGAGAACACGGAGGGCGGCTATGCTGTAGGCTCACACGGCGTTAATATCACAGACGACCTTGCAGTTGACTTCACAGTTGCTTCGCAGGAGGGCTGCGAAAGAATTGCTAAGCTCGCTTACGACTACGCTCACAAGAACAACAAGGGCAAGGTTTCAATTATCACAAAGGCAAACATCATCAAGACTACTGACGGCAAGTTCCTCAACACAGCAAAGAAAATCGGCGAGCAGTATCCCGACATCGTTACTGACGACTGGTACGTTGACATCACTACAGCAAAGCTTATTGACCCTGCAAGACGCCGCGATTTCAAGGTGTTTGTGCTTCCTAACCTCTACGGTGATATTATCACAGACGAGGCTGCTGAGTTCCAGGGCGGCGTAGGTACTGCAGGCTCGGCAAACATCGGTAAGAAATACGCTATGTTTGAGGCTATTCACGGCTCTGCTCCGCGTATGATTACTGAGGGCAGAGGTCAGTACGCTGACCCGTGCTCAATGCTCAGAGCAACTGTTATGCTTCTTTCTCACATCGGCTATCAGGCACAGGCTAACGCGCTTGAAGCTGCGCTTGACAAGTGTATGTTTGAAGAAAAGAAGCTCACCATCACAGGCAGAGATACAGGCTGCACCTGTGAGGAATTCGGCGATTACGTAATGGAAACCATTACGAATATGTCTAAATAATATTCGGAGAAACAAGATGGAAAAGAACGATATTTCTATTTCGGTTATTAAGCGACTTCCAAGATATTACCGCTTTCTTGAAACGCTCAAAACTAACGGAATTGTCAGAATAAGCTCGAAGGAGCTCGCCGAAAGAATGGGACTTACCGCATCGCAAATCAGGCACGATTTCAACTGCTTCGGCGGCTTCGGTCAGCAGGGCTACGGCTACAACGTTCCCGAGCTGCACGCAAAAATCGGCGAAATACTTTGCATTAACAATCAGGTTAAGACCGTATTAATCGGCGCTGGTAACCTCGGAAAAGCCGTTTCTTCTAAGATTTCCACACGTGACAGCGGCTTTAAGCTTATCGGTATTTTTGACAAGAACGAGGCTATATCGGGCAAAATCATTCACGGCGTTCCAGTAAGGCATATTGATTATCTTGAGAACTTCTGTATTGACAATTCCCCGACCTGCGCCGTTATCTGTATTCCCTCAAATGATATGAAGGAGCTTACGGATTTGCTTTGCAGGCTCGGTATCACGAGCTTCTGGAATTTCTCGAATTACGACATCGCTATGGCTCATCCAGAGATGCTCGTTGAAAACGTTCATCTTACGGACAGCCTTATGACGCTTAGCTACCTCACTAACGAGTACAAGGAGAACAGCATTGATTAAGATTAGTAATAACGAGATAATTGACGTAGTAAGATATTCTGATACGAAGATGATTTTCGCCGAAAAAATGCTTTCGTCCGACTTGACGAGATACAAAAACAAGTTTTTCATTCTCGATTTTAACACGGGCGAAAAAGAGGTTGTTACAACGACCGTGTATAAGCTCAAAAAATTCGGCTACGCATACGAAAAAATCTGCGAAAAAATCACAAGCTTCGTTGAATGCGACGCTTTTATCCTGAAAAACAAAAACGTGCTCGTTATGTTCGACGGCGAAGCAGGACTCTTTGACCGCGACGGCGAAATGCTATGGCAAAGGTCGTTATCCTACAACGACTCCCCCGTTACCTCGCTTGCACCCGAAACAGATTACTTCTGGACAGTGTGCAAAAACGAGGACTGCGCCATCAGATATAACGCCGATAACTTCAACATCGACATAAGAGTAGGCGGCAAGGGCAAGGGCACGTTCAATAAGCCGTATTTCGCTTCGGCTGACGGCAGCTTCGTATACGTTTGCTGCAGCGACAGAATACGCAAAATCAGTATGGATAACCTTGTCGTAAGCGACGTTGAGGGCGTGTACGAAATCCCAAAGAGGTTTTATAAGCTCGGACGGTACAGCATTTTCTGTAAAACCGACGGAGTTTATCTTGATAAGGACGAATAAAAAACAGCTGTGTTGTAAATACTGCAACACAGCCGTTTTTCTTTTACATATTAAGCTTTAATTTTCTGTACGGTGCTCCACGCGCCGTATACTTTTTTGCCTGATACGGTTTTATACGCTCTTACGCGCACGTAATACGTTTTGCCCTTTGTAAAGCCTTTGCCGACGGCAGAGGTTTTTTTCTTGCCCTTAATCAGCTTTTCGGCAGCCTTCTTCTTGAACTTCTTGCTCTTTGAATACTGCACCTGATAGCCTGATACGCCGCCCTTTGGAGCTTTCCATACCGTCTTTATTTTGCCCGACGACGGAGCTGTTACGGAGGTAACGGTAACCTTATACGGTTTTGTAGAGGTAGTAATCCTTGCGCTTTTTGCGCCGTACTTCGTTTCTGTGTCCTTAGTAAATGCAGACACGGCAAGATTATACGTCGTTCCAGCACTCAACGATTTTAGCACGGCAGTATTTGTCGTTCCCTTTGTAATTTCAAGCAGGAATTTATACTTTTTCGTTTTATTATTATAAGAATAAATACGGTAACCGTCGGCGCCAGCGACCTTACTCCACTTCAGCGTAAGCGACGTTGCGGTCCGCTTTGTGCAGGTCAGATTCTTTGCTTTCGGCGGCAGAGCGTGGAACGTGCCGAAAACGTAGTAGCTTTTCCAGGAGCCGTTAACGTACGGCTTAACCTTGATATAATACTCGTTAGCAGGACTGAGCCCCTTTATCGTTGTTGAAGTCGAG
>JAFWKC010000114.1 GCA_017514345.1 Eubacterium sp. | reverse complement strand
GCTTGGTTGATTTTTGTGATGCTTCAATTCGTGCCGTTGTAACTGGAAATGGCGTGCTAAATATTTCCGAATTCTTTTTAAGATTAAACATAGCTGGTGTCGGACGTTTTACTATATCTTTGTATGGAGAAGTTAAGCGAAGCAGGAAACGAATAGCAGAAAACGATACGTTGCTTTATTATAGCAGAGAGCAACTAATTGTTGAAAACTATATTGAGGGATTGAAACATCTTTCAGACATGTATGATGACTGTTTGTTGCTCACATTTGTAGATGATCTTAAGAAAAGTGATTTATATTTGCAGGCTTTCGAAAAAACAGTTCATTTAGCAGAAAAAAGAAAAGTACCAGATGAGAAGGTTTTAAAAACAAAAAAGGACATCGACAATTATTTCAACAGAGGCAAATAGGATGCAAAAGAAAAAGTCAAAACTCAAAAACGCACAAGAAGAGGCGCAGGTAGCAATTAATAAAACTAACGAAAAAATCGATGAACTTGGAAAATCTACAAAGAATCTATATTTACAATTGACTGCAATTCAAGAAATATTTGATAAAATTCGAAACATTCCAAGTGATAAAAAACTTCAATATGAAGAACTAAAACAAGTACGTTTAAACTGGAAAGAACAAGCTGAAAAAATAGAGAATGATTATAAAGAGGCCTCAATTAAAAATGTAGGCGCAGGAGCAACTGGTGCAGGAATAGGTGTTGCAATTGTAACACTTGGTCCAACTGCTGCGATGGGTGTTGCAACAACATTCGGTGTGGCTTCAACAGGCACAGCGATTTCTGCATTAAGCGGCGCGGCAGCAACTAATGCTGCGTTGGCATGGCTAGGTGGTGGTGCTCTTGTTGCCGGTGGTGGAGGAATGGCTGCCGGTGAAGCGGTTTTAGCCTTGGCAGGTCCTGTGGGTTGGGCAATTGCTGGTGCTGCACTTTTAACAAGTGGACTTCTGTTTATCAAAAACCACAATGATAAAAAGCATATTGAAAGTATTTTTACACTTATAAGTAAACGTGATATTTCATCATATGAGTTGGCAATAGTTGAACTAAATGAAAGAATCGCTCGTATAATAGATGAAACAAAAAAGTTAATTGAAGCTATTGACGATATTATGACATTTGGGCAAGATTATGTATTGATGTCAGAGCGCCAACAGTATTCGCTTGGAGCATATGTTAATTTAATGCTTTCATCAACGCAATTGCTCGTAAATCCTATTTTAGGCTTACAGCCGAAATTTACTGTGGATGACTACATATGCGCTTTGTGTTATGAAGGCGATGAAGAAATAGAAAGAGCGGATACCGAAGAACAAAGGTTAGTTGTTTTTTTAGCTAATCTTCTTTACAAAATAGATTTGAGTGAAAAAGATAAACATTTGTTATGGAAAGCATTGAGAAAAAACAAAAAAATGTTAAAAGCTTTAAATGTATCGAAGAAAACATTTAACAAAGACGCATTTGATGAAGTCTTTGAGGCGTTAAATTATAAGTATAGTTTAGAGAATGAAGAAATGTAAAAAAACCGTTGTGGTCAAATTGTGGTCAAACGGTCATTTTTGAGAATAATTGTGTTGTAACTATGTCTGAATACCAACTATTAAAAAACTTATAAAAATACAAAAACAGGGCTGACCACAAGCGGAATTGTTCCGAAAGTGGTCAGCCTTAAAATTAAACAAAGCCCTGAAATGTAGTCATTTCAAGGCTTTTTGGTACGCTGGAAGGGACTCTCCTCTCAACTATCGAAAGGTCCACTGGACCTTTCTCCCAATCGCGGCACTTAACGCGCCGCTCTTGGAGTTCGTTTCGAGTCCCTACAACCCGAATCAAAAAAACACCAAGCACCCTAAAGGGTACTTGATGTTTTTGGTACGCTGGAAGGGACTCGAACCCCCGACCTACTGGTTCGTAGAATGGCTCGGCTCCCTGAATATAGCACTTTCGTACGAATTTGGCGGCATTGTCCAGACTTTTTGGCGAACATTTTACATTTGGCGCTCTTCTGCGCTGTTCTCCAGATTTCCGTTGTGGTCAAAATTGTGGTCAGAAAACGATAATTAATAACTCAATTATTTCTCTGGACTTTGGCGGTGAGTTGTGGTAGTTGTTGTGTTGCGAAAGGGGGTCTTAATATGACCAGAATAATATCAATCATAATGGCAATTATCATTATGCTGGCGGCGGGTGTAAATACAGAAATGATAACCGCATCAGCAAAAACGACGACAACAACTTCCGCAAGCACAAAAATGAAATCTTCTCCCAAAAAGAATAAAAAGAAAAACAAGAAGAAAACGAAAAGCAAGAAGACCAAGAAAAAGAATAAGGGTAAGAAGAAAAAACAAAAACACATTCACTATATGCCGAAGGGCAATATGGGCAAGTGGTTCAATTCAAAGCAAGAACTAAAGGAGTATGCAAGCAGCGTAATGGAAGAATACAACCGACAGTACGAAGAAGGCGAAATCACATGGGATGAATATGTACAGCGCTGTCCATATGGCTACGAAGCATGGTCGTGCTCCTGCGGAAAGTGGACGGGAAACTTCAAGAATCATTAAACAGAACGGGCGGTAATTCCGCCTGTTTTGTCGTTTTAAAATAAACATCGGGGATTGCAGTTTTAATAGCAAGACGGCGGTTTAAAGCCGTTCTTGGTTTCTGTTAACGCCGCTGTTTCAGGGGCATTAACCACAATATCCAGATGAATTTTTTACCGTTATTCATCAAATGAGGTGCGGGTGTAAAGAATCTTTAGACGAACGAAGTTAGGAGTGTTCACTGAAGGCGAAAATCAATTTTCCGTTTCAGAGGGTAATTTTTATAATCTGGATATTGTGTTTTTTACTTAAGTTACAGCAAAATTACGCCTTGTCGCCGCGCTGTAAGCCTTTTTTGACTGCTTTGTTATCATGTAGAGCAAACACCCGACGCGTGCGTTTTTGAGGGTTGAAAGCGTGACGAAAAACAAAAAGCCAATCTCACGACGTGAGATGTAACAACTTAAAGGGTAGGTTTAGAGCCTGTAATATGAAACAGCCCTGCGAATCAGAATCGCAGGGCTGTGATTTTATATTCTCATTTCATAGGTTTTTCCGTTAAAAAGTCTATGACGCGGTTTTTGCGACGCTTATGCGGATGTGTAAAGTTCAAAAAGTGAGTGTTTGCAAGGGTTTCGGGATTTCGTTTTCTGCGAAAATCGCTTTTAGGCGATAAAAATTCCTGAAACGATGCTTCCCCGTCAGAGAAAAACTAAACAGCTGAAATCAGGTTTACTTCTTTATTGGAACGAATATCGTTACCGTTGTACCTTTGTCTTCGGTTGAGTCGATTTTAAGCGTTCCTTTGCACATCATTTCGAGTCGCTCTTTGATGTTTGCAAGAGCAACGTGCGGCTCATTGTTGTCGTTTACGCCAAAGCCCGGTCCCGTGTCCTCAACGGTTATTACGCTGCCGTTCTCAGTTTGGCGCGTTTTAATTGTAATGTGCAGAGGGCTGAGCTCGGGGTCAAGACCGTGTTTGATGGCGTTTTCCACAATCGGCTGAAGCGTCAGCGGCGGAACTCTGAAGCGCGTGTGCGGCGTGTCAAACTCCACAAATAAGTTGTCCTCAAAACGTGTTTGCTCTACCTCAAGATAGGCACGGGTGTGCTCAAGTTCCTCTGTGAACGGAACAGTTCCGTCTGTAGCCAATGCAGTAAAATTTTTTCGTAGATAAGTTGAAAAGTCAAGCGTGATTTTTTGCGCCTTGTCGGTATCCTGCGCAATCAGATAGTAGATGCTCATCATTGTGTTGTAGATGAAATGCGGGCGCATTTGCAAAACATTAACGCTGGCACGCTGACGGGCGATTTCCTGCTGTTGGCGGAAATTCTGCTCAATCTGTTCGGAGATAATAAGAACGAACATTGAAATCGCTGAAAGCACCGTGCTGATGTCAATCAACGCGGTAACGTCCACAAAAAGTTGCACAATCAGCACTGCGGTTATCGGAATTATGGCAACCAGATGGTAACAGAACCTTGGTGAAAGGCGAAAAACGCGGCATCAAGCCATTTTCTGTACTTCTCTTATGCTGATATTACCATAGAAAAAACGAAAGTCAATATAAATTCATTTAACAACCCTTATTAAAAAACCTGATAAAAACAATAAAAAAGGGTTTCAATTTTTCTCTGGACTTTGGCGGTTGGTTGTGATAGTTGTTGTGTTGAAAGGAGGGTCTGATATGACCAGAATTATATATTGATTATAACTATGACTTTATGATATAATTACGAAGATAAATAAGTTTATAATAAATAAAAAATATAGCAAAATTCAGGAGAACGGTTATGAGATATGAACTTGGGAATATGGACAGATATTCCATTGCGGCTAATGGTACGGTAATGGAAAACACTTCTATCGTTAAAGCAATACTTGATGAAACTGTGGATGCAGACAGATTAATGCAAGCAGTAAAAACCGCGCTTGAGTATCATCCGCTGTTCAAATGTAAAATGTCATATGATAAACAGTATTATCTTGAGGATAACGATAATGCCGAAATAATACTTTTTAATACCGATACGGACAACAGACCTAAGGAATACGGCAAAAACACTAACGGCTATTTGTTCCAGATTTGTTATTTTGAAAACACTGTATCTCTTGAGTGGTGTCACGCAGTCACTGACGGAAGAGGCTCAATACGGTTTTTTTCAACTATATTGGATTCGTATTTCGGAGTACCGCTTCCCGAAGTTCCGAAGGAATTTCCGTTAAACCTCGGCTTTGAAAGCATTTGTGATAAATCGGTTAAGCCCATAGGTCAGATTAAGCAGCCCGCAGGCTTTAAGGCAAAGGATATGAAGGTAATTGACAACGGGTACAAATGCACAAGCCACGTTTTAAAAGTAGAAACTGCCGAAGTATTGAGGGTTGCAAAAAAAATTGACGCAACTCCCGCTGCAATTCTTGTTCCTTTGTTTTGCAGAGCTATACGCGAACATCTTCCCAAAAATGCAAAAAATCGCAATGTTTCCTGCGGAATAGTTGTGGATTGCAGAGGACCTATGCAAATGGACACGATGCATAACTTTATCGGCAATAAGGTAATAACCTATCAGGATAAATTTGACGCATACGATTTACCTATGCTCAGCACGGTTTACAGAACGATACTTGATTTATATGTTCAACCCGAAAACATTATTTGGGATTGCACAAATATGAAGAGTTCAACTGATTTTTTATACACTCTCCGCCCGCTTTGGTTGCAAAAGTCGCTTATGAAGGTTGTTGCAAAAAGCATAAAGCGAACGATGAATAACATCGGTTTTACCTATCTCGGCAGAGTGCCTTTCTCCGAAGATGTTATAAGCCATCTGACTGATTTTACCTTCCGTTCCTGGCCCGATATCGGCGACTGCGTTATTGCAGCAGCCGACCTTAGCGGAACGCTTATTTTAGACGTGTGTGAAAACTATGCCGACAAAGATGTTGTAGAATCTTTCATTAGAATCTGTAAAGATGCGGGAATAAATTTTGAAGAAACTAAAACAACTGTTTTTGAACAGGCAAATTTAAGATTGTAATCTTTGTTCTTTCGTTTTAATATGTTATAATGAAAAAGATAAATCGGGATTTGTCTGTTTGTTACTCTATATGTTTTAATAATATGCAAATGTGCCGTCAGGCACACTTCATAAGCAAAGCGGCATCATTGCGTCAGCAACATCATTTGTGTAGCAAACATCATTGAAAAAACGACACGGTATCAACCGCGCCGTTTTTCCTTGGCAAAGGTATAATAAAATGATACAATGCAACCTTTTTCAGGGGGTTGCAGTTTTTTGTTGTGGGGTTGCAAAAAGAAAATATTCATTTGTTTGCAGCTTTAACCAAAAAATTGGACTATAGATTTAAAATGATTTACAAAAGTATTGGTTTAATGGTATATTGTAAATGTGATTTCTATTTTGAAAGGAGCGTTTGATTTGGAGTTAAAGAAGAGAGATTGTAGTATAGAAATGAAATTGGTACCATATGGAGGAGGATCTATGAAGCACTTTTTGTGACGCTTATGCAAAAGTGTCAAATTAAAAAAGTGAGTGTTTGCAAGGATTTCGGGGCTTCGGTTAAGGCAAAAATCGTTTGTAGACGATAGAAATCTTCAAAACAACCGTTACCCCATCCGAGAAAAACTGAACGGATGAATGAGTTTTAATACAATTTGCATAATGATTCTGTGAATATGCAAATGCAGCTCTCCTGCTATAAAAATATATACAAACAAGACATACTTGTCCTTCTCGGCAGCATCCCCCCTCAAACACTATATGAATTAACGAATAATAATACAAATAGTAATCAAAAAACAGCTGCAGAAAGGGGGCGCATTTCGACATTGCTTGATTATTGTTAATGCCGCAGTTTCAGGGGTTCTATAACGACGTTTAGGTGTTTTTAAACTACTATTGGACACGGTGTATAAAAGTGTGTTATAATATAGGCATTAGAGATTCGAACCCAGTAAGCCTTAAATTGCATATTTCACGCCCCTTTTTCCGCTTTTTGTCTTACCATACGACAGTATGCTTGCACCAAAAAACGAAAAAAATGAACGCAAACTATGGAATTTAAGGTGCTTCGCAGTTTTGCCCTGTTCATTTTTTACAAAGACAAGGCAAAGCGATGAAGCAAGGCTGGCGCCTTACAAGGCGATTTAACGCAGTATTTGTGAAAAAGGGACGGTCAAAACCTTACTTGGTTCGAATCCCTAATGCCTAAACTATAGTTTTCAGTGGAAGGATTATCACAATGACTGAATATATCACTTTTATTCCCCTTGTTATAATGCTTGCCGGTTTAACTCCCATTGTGCTTAAGGATAAGTATATCGGCAACAATCAAAGAAAAATAATGATGATAATTATCGCGTCGGTTGGATTGTTGCTTGTGCAGAATTGCGGCGACTATGTGACGCAGATTAATGATATGCCGACCCCGATGTACAGAACGGTGTTTACAATGCTCGGATACTGCCTTCGTCCGTTTATTCTGTTGCTGTTCTGCTTGTTGGTGCAGCCTTATAAAAAGCATTTTTTTGTGGTAATACTTGTTGTTTGCAATACTTTGATTTATCTGACTTCCCTGTTTTCGGGCATAACCTTTTTCATAGACAAAAACAACCATTTTATGAGGGGCCCGCTTTGCTTTACAGCGCTTTATGTCAGTATATTTTTGCTGGCGTTCCTTTTTTATTGCACAATTTACGAATATCGCCACAGAAAAGCAAGTATCTGGGTGGCAATTGCTAATGCTGCGCTGATAATTTTGGGCGCGTCGGCGGATTTGTCGCCTTTATATGTTGATTATCCTGTTGCATATCTTTCAATAAGCGTTGTTTGCTGCACTGTTTTTTATTATATCTGGCTTCATCTGGAGTTTGTGCGTGAGCATGAAAACGCTTTGAAAGCAGAGCAGCGAATAAAGATTATGATGTCGCAGATTCAGCCGCATTTTCTTTATAATACACTGACTACAATTCAGTCGCTTTGCCTTACTAATCCGCAAAAAGCGTTTGAAACAACGGGAAAATTCGGCGCTTATCTCAGGAACAACATTGACTCTCTTAATCAGTCGGATCTGATACCTGTTGAAAAGGAGCTTGAGCACACAAAGGTTTATGCTGATATTGAGATGCTGCGCTTTACGAAAATCAGCGTTGAGTATAATGTTGAGGCAGATGAATTTTACCTTCCTGCGCTGACAATTCAACCGCTTGTTGAAAATGCAATCCGTCACGGCGTCCGCAACCGTGAGCACGGCGTGGTCAGGGTTGAAACCAAGGAATCGGGCGACAATTATGTTATTACCGTAAGCGATAACGGCATCGGCTTTGATACCAAAATGCCGCTTTCAACCAACGGTACTCATATCGGCATCAGCAATGTGCGTGAAAGAATAGAAGAAATATGCCGCGGCACATTGACGATTAACAGCCGTCCGGGCGAAGGATGCGTTGTTACAATAATCATTCCGGAGAGAGAATAATGAAAATACTTTGTGTTGATGATGAAGAGCTTGTATTGGACCTGGTTGTCAGATTGTGCAGGCAAATGCCTCAAATAACTGAGGTTGAGGGCTTTTTAAGTGCTTTTAAGGTGCTTGAATACCTGGAAAACAACACGGCAAATATTGCTCTTTTAGATATTGATATGCCCGAAATGAACGGGATTCATCTTGCCGTTAAAATAAAGAAGCTCCGTCCCGAGATTTCGATTATATTCCTGACGGGTTATTCTCATTATGCCGTTGAGGCGTTCAAAATTCACGCCGACGGTTATGTAATGAAGCCGATAGAAAAGGAAAGGCTTGAAAGCGAGATTAATCATATTATTTCGCCCAAAGCAAGTGTGGAATATCCGCATATTTTTGCAAAAACCTTTGGCGTGTTTGACTTTTTGGTTGACGGAAAATCCGTTCATTTTGCAAGGTCAAAGTCAAAGGAGCTGCTTGCGTTTCTTATTGACAGTCAGGGTGCGGGGGTGAAAAGGGCGGTTGCTTTTGCCGCTTTATATGAAGACAAGCTATACGACCGCAAAATGCAAAAGCAGTTTGATGTTGTGGTGCACAGCCTTAAAACAACGCTTGATGAAAACGGGATCAGCGATATTCTTGAAATGAAAGCCGGTGAATTAAGGATTAATCCCGATTTAATAGATTGCGATTTGTACAGGCTTCTGGGCGGCGATGCCCGGGCTATTAATTCCTACTGCGGCGAATATATGACAACATACTACTGGGCAAGCTTCAAGGAAGCGTATATTGATAATTCCGTTACAACTGAATAAAAAAATTTTTTACGGGCGTTCATTTGATGTGCGCCTGTTATTTGTTTGGATATTTTGTTGGACATTTGTTAGACATTATTATATATAATTATGTAAAGAGTTATATTATAAATCTCAAATTGATATTAACGGCCAGACAAAACACCCCGATTGACATTTCGGTAAAAACTATATAATTATTTTATATATGTTTTCAAGATAAAATATATGAATTCTTCTTAGGAGGTATTATATGAAGAATTATGCAAAAAAAATAATCAGCGTTTTTCTTGCAGCGCTGATGGTGATTGCGTTAATGCCTGTTTCGGCATATGCAGCAGACGGAATATCATATGTCCGCCGCTCGTGGAATTCGAGCACAAAGCAGGTTGAAAAAGTAACGGACACCTGTACCAACTACACCCATTTGTGGGATTACTCCGAGGATGATGACCACACTTTGTACAGCGGTTGGTACATCGCCGATAACGGCTTGACCTTTGACGAGCTTGAGGTTGTGGGAACTGTTAATATTATCGTTCCCGACGGCAACTATCTGTACTGCGACGAGGGTATTATTGTAAATCCCGGCAACACGCTCAATATCTACGGTCAGGCAAATGACAGCGGTATTCTGGATATCTTCAATTCCGATAACTACTGTGCAGGTATCGGCGGCAGCGACGAAACAAACTGCGGCACTATCAATATTTACGGCGGCACCGTTAAGGCGGAAGCCGACTACGAAGCAGCAGGTATCGGAAGCGGCGACGAAGCAACGGGCACTAACGGAACAATCTCAATCTACGGAGGAACTGTTACTGCAACGGGCGCAAACTGGGGCGCAGGTATCGGCGGCGGTGACGAAGTCAGCAGCGGTACTGTCAGAATTTACGGCGGCAATGTTACCGCAAACGGCGGAAAGCGCGCAGCAGGTATCGGCGGCGGTAACAAAGGCAACGGCGGTACTGTTGAGATTTACGGCGGCGATGTAACCGCAAACGGCGGCGGCTGGGGCGCAGGCATCGGCGGCGGCAACAACGGCAACGGCGGCAGCATCACGATTGACGGCGGAAAGGTAAATGCAACAGGCGGTGACGGCGGCGCAGGTCTCGGCGACGGCGACGGCGACGTCGAATTCGCCGGCAGCGTCACAATTAACGGCGGCGAGATTACCGCAAAAGGCGGTGATGAAGCGGCAGGTATCGGCGGCGGTAACCAGGGAGGTCCCAACGCCGGCAATACTACAATAAACGGCGGCACCATTACTGCAACAGGCGGTCAGTACGCGGCAGGTATCGGCGGCGGCGACCAGGAATCCTCAGGTATGATTGATATATACGGCGGTAATATTACTGCAACAGGCGGTCAGTACGCATCAGGTATCGGCGGCGGTGATGAAGCAGGCGCAGACAGAATTCGCATATATGGCGGTACTATCGACACCTACGGCTCAACAGGTATCGGCAGCGGCGCTAACGGTAAAATTGGCACGATTTTAATCTTCGGCGGTGAAATTGATGCACAGGGCCGTACTTACGGCGCAGGTATCGGCGGTTCATGGAAAAGCATCGGCGGTTCAATCACTATCAGTGACGGTAAAGTTATCAGCAAGGGCGGTTACGGCGCGGCAGGTATCGGCTGCGGCTACAAGAGTGAAGACACGGAATATGTAACAATTACTATCAGCGGCGGAGAAGTTGAGGCCACCGGCGGTCGCGGCAGTTACAGTACTACTCATTATGACGAGTCATTTTCGCACTCGGGTCCGGGTATCGGCGGCGTCAGATTCCGCGGTGACATCATATTAAGCGGCGGCAATATTAAGTCGTGGGGTTCCTATTCCTATTGCGAAGAAGCACCATACAATCCCTCGTACTATGATTACAGTACCAGCACCGGAATCGGTTCGACAGTTTGGTTGAGAAATAGCACTGTTACAGTAGGCGAAAACGCAAATATTGAAACCGGAACCTATTGCTACGATCGCCATTACAGAACGGACAAACTGTCTTTTGTAGGTAATACAAGGGTGAAAACAAAAAACGGCGACACTATCAAATATATTAATAAAGATAACAGAGCAAACACTTGCCAATTTACGAAGGTTGGCCGTATTTTGGTTGAACCCTGCGTTCACGAAAGCAAGAATTATTCCGTTATTAATGCAGATTCTCACAATACCTCCTGTGATTATTGCGACTATCAGGCTTCGGAAGACCACGAAATGGTTGTATCCTCATGGTCCTGGAGCGATGACAGCATCTCGGCAACGGTTCGTCTGACCTGCAAAGATTG
>JAFWKC010000113.1 GCA_017514345.1 Eubacterium sp. | reverse complement strand
GGTTGTGCCGAACTTATGCGAGCATACCTTATTAATTCCCTCGTCGCTCTCGCGAGCCTGAAATGCAAACTGATTGCACGGGAAGTCAAGAACCTCAAAGCCCTGGTCCTTATATTTTTTGTACATAGCTTCAAGGCCGTTGTACTGAGGTGTAAATCCGCAGTGCGTTGCAGTATTTACGATAAGAAGCACCTTGCCTCTGTACTGCTCAAGTGCAACCTCTTCGCCCTTTTGTGACATTACCTTAAAATCCAATACGTTCATTTTTGCTTCCTCCTATTTTGCAAAATTAAATTGTATGCAATTGATTTCAATTACATTATAACACACAAATCGTATTTGTCAACACTTTTTTCAAAAAACATTTCCCCGCCGAACGCACGACGGGGAAAAATGATTATACTTTATTTTACTTTAACTGTTTTCTTTACAGTCTTTTTGTTATATGTTGCAGAGTAAGTAACCTTCTTGCCCTTCTTAAGCTTCTTAAGAGCTGCCTTTTTGATAGTTACCTTTGCAACGCCCTTTGCGTTTGTTTTTGCAGTGTACTTCTTGCCGTTAAACTTAAAGGTTACCTTCTTGCCGCTTACAGCCTTGCCGTCAACCTTAACTGTTGCCTGAAGAACAAGCTTCTTTGCGCTCTTCTTTACAGTTACCTTCTTAAGTGCAACGGTTGTGACAGGTGCTGTTTTTTCATTTGCAGGTACTGCAGGAGTTGCTGCTGGCACTGCAGGAGTAAGCTTTGCAATTGTTTCTGCCTCAATCGTTGTTTCCTGTTTTGCTTTTTCGTCCTTAAAGCATTTTTCACAGCCTTCACACTTGTAGTATTCGTTATTACCCGTTGCTGTTTCAGTTGCCGCCTTTGCGGGAACAAGCGTCAGGGTGTGATGCGGGTCAATAAGCTTAGTTTTTGTTTTGCCGCAGATAAGGCATGTGTACTTTGCAAGTCCTGCACGTGTGCAGGTTTCATCGCGGATAACCTCGCCTTCATTCCATATGCAAGCGCCGCCCTTGATTGCGTCATAGTAATATTCAAGGCCGAGAAGCGCATTCTTCGTTGAAAGAAGATTGTCCTCTATTTCGCCTGTGTAATAGCTTTCTCTCTGGAACGCTCCTGTTTCGCTGTTATGAAAAGCCATAAGCTTTTCGTGGCACCAGTAAGCCTCTTCAAGATTCTTCGTTACTGAAAATGCCATCATAGCAAGTGCCGTTGAATCTGCATTAGTTTCTGTAACGTACTCTTTATCGCAATATGCACCGTCCTCACGGATATAGCTTCTTACAACATCAGCTGCATCGTCAACATACATCCAGTGAGTGTTATCAATAATTTCCTGTCCTTCAACAGCAGCAAGGAAGTGAGCGGCGTTATCACAGGAATAACCCCAGTTTTCCATTCCATTGCCTAATGAATAAAAGCGCGAAATCATATCGTCAGTTAACTCTTTCTGAGTAACACCGTCAACAGCTTCAACAGCCGTACGGTAAGCATACGGATTCTCTAATTCTGATAAATCATAGCTGAGAAGCGCGTCAACGATATTGTAGCCCTCAAAATCTGTCGGGTCGTAGCCGTAAAGCCTGAGCGTCTGGATTACAGCGCCGTATACGCCCAAATCTTCCTTTTCTGTTACAATGGGATTCCAGTTTTCGTCATAGTCTGTCTGCTCAACAAGAATCTTGCCGCCGTTCTTGTCAAGATTAGCCTTGAGCTCAACAACGTACGGGTCCTTGTAGGAGCTCATTTCAGCGCCCGACTTAAGAACTGCAAGGTAGTCGGAATAACTGAGAGGATTTTTAGCGTCGGTTTTGTTAAGGATATACTCTCCTGCCTTTTCGATTTCGTTTTGCACGTCCGTGATATGAGGCGGGATTACTGCATAAGCAACGGACAGCGTGCTGACGCTTGAAATGAGCATAATAAGCGCCAGAGTCAGTGATAATGCTTTTTTCATTTTTTACCTCCTAATAAAAAAGCTCTGCCCTCGGGCAGAGAAAAAATGAGTATAACGAAAAAACGCAAAACTCATTACTCTTCCGCTTGCCCAAGAGTGTGAATTCAAATAACGGCTCGTCTCCCGACTTATGACAACGCTGTTCGCCTTCTCAGTTTCCCAATGGCTGTTGAACAGCTTTTAAGTCAAATACGGTAATGGCGGTTGCGCAGGATTCGCACCTGCTTCCGTTAGCCGTTATTTTGCATACATATTATAACACGGCGCTATACTTTATGCAAGTACAATGCCGTGTTTATTTGTGGTATTTTGAATTGTGTGATATTGAAAGCGCTCTGTAAATCTGTTCAAGAAGAATGACGCGCATAAGCTGGTGCGGAAACGTCATTTTTGAAAACGACAGCTTCATTTTTCCAAGGCGCTTAACCTCGTCGCTGAGCCCGAACGAGCCGCCGATAACAAAGGTAATTTCGCCGTTTGTAAGCGAAAGCCTTTCGATTTCAGCAGAAAACTCCTCGCTCGATTTTTGCGCGCCCTCTATGCACATCGGGATTACGAAGGAGCCCTTGGGGATTTTTGAAATAATCTGCTCGCCCTCCTTAGTGAGCACCTGCTGAATTTCGGCAGGAGAGGGATTGTCGGCGCACCTGTGCTCTGATATTTCGATTATATTCAGCTTTGCGTACGCACCGATACGCTTTGAATATTCAGCCACAGCGTCGCGAAGGTATTTTTCCTTGAGCTTGCCGACGGCAATAACGTTTATCTTTATCATAATACGATTGCCCTTTCGCAGTTTTCGGGCGCGGACACACGGAGCCTGAAGTCGTAATTCTCCTTAAAGCCTGCGTCGCTGAGCGCTGAAAGCGTTGTCTGGCGCGCAATTTCAGGGTGGTTGTTGTCGCGCGACAGGTGCGAAAGCACAATACGCGTCGTGCCGCTGTTAACAAGCTCGCGCGCAAATTCGCTGCACGCCTCGTTTGAAAGATGTCCCCTGCTTGAGAGTATCCTGATTTTCAGATTGTATGGATATGTACCGTTTTGAAGCATCGTGATTTCGTGATTTGATTCAAGAAAAACAAGGTCGCTGCCAACGATTGTTTCGCGCGCGCTGTCGGTAATAATACCCGTATCCGTGCATACGCTGACGCTGCGCTCATTTTTCATATTCAGTCGGTAGCCAAGGCAGGCAACGCTGTCGTGGCTGTTTTCAAACGGTATAATCTCAATGCCGCCAAGCTCCATATTGTCCGTAACGCTTTCGGCGTGCATACCGTCGGTAATTTCGCCCGTTTGCACAAGGCTTTCGATAACCCTCCTGTCGCCGAAAACTGGAATATCGTAACGCGAAGCAAGCACGCGAAGCCCCTTGATATGGTCGCCGTGCTCGTGAGTGACGAGGATTGCAGAAAGCTCGCCTGCATTTTCGCCGATATCAGACAGCGCGTTTTCAAGCCTCTTTGCGCTGACGCCCGCGTCAACAAGAAGCTTAGTTCCGCCGCTCGAAATAAATATTGAATTTCCGCTGCTGCCCGAAAAGAGCTGACATAACTTTGGCATTTCTTTTTCCTCGAGTAATGTAAAACGGGAGGGCAAAAACCCTCCCTGCGTATTGCTGTTTATCCTGCAGTCTTTGCCGACTGCTTGTCTGCTGTCTTTACGCGCCTGATATCAGCGCCGAGGGAGGAAAATTTAGCGACAACGTCCTCATATCCTCTGTCGATATAGTTGATGTTTTCAACTGTCGTCGTTCCTTCGGCAACGAGTCCTGCAATAATCATTGCGGCACCTGCGCGAAGGTCGGTTGCTTTGACGTTAACGCCCGTCAGCTTGTCAACGCCCTCAAATACGGCAATCTTGCCGTCAACCTGTATTTTTGCGCCCATCCTGAGAAGCTGTCCGATGTACTGATAGCGGTTATCCCACACGTTTTCGGTAAGGATACTCGTACCCTTTGCGATAGATAGGATAATTGCCATCTGCGGCTGCATATCAGTCGGGAAGCCTGGATGCGGCATAGTCTTTACGTTGCATTTTGTAAGCGGCTTAAAGCGCGTTACACGAACTGCGTCGTCGTATTCAATAATCTCTGCACCTGCCTCAATAAGCTTTGCGCTGATTGATTCAAGGTGCTTGGGAATTACGTTTTTGATAAGCACGTCGCCGCCGCAGGCAGTTGCGGCAACCATATATGTTCCCGCTTCAATCTGGTCGGGAATAATGGAATATGTGCATCCGTGCATCTTTTCGACGCCGCGGATTTTGATAACGTCGGTACCTGCGCCCCTTACGTCAGCGCCCATCGAGTTAAGAAAGTTAGCAAGGTCAACGATATGAGGCTCCTTAGCCGCATTTTCGATAACCGTAAGTCCTCTTGCAAGAACAGCCGCAAGCATAACGTTAATCGTTGCGCCGACAGACACAACGTCCATATAAATCGAAGCGCCGACAAGCTTGTCAGCCTCCGCACAAACCATACCGTCGATGATATCGACCTTTGAGCCGAGCATTTCAAAGCCCTTGACGTGAAGGTCAATCGGTCTTACGCCGAAATTACATCCGCCAGGCATAGCAACCTCTGACTTCTTGAATCTGCCAAGCATAGCGCCGATAAGGTAATAGCTTGCTCTGAACTTTGAGCTGAGCTCATACGGCACGCGCTGATACTGAAGGTTAGTCGAGTCGATTTCAATTGTGTTTCTGTTGATGAGCTTAATTCCTGCGCCCATACTGTCGAGTATTTCTATGATAAGCTGAACGTCGCTGATTTGGGGAATGTTTTCAATTCTGACTACGTCGCCTGCGAGAATTGCCGCAGGGATAATAGCGACAGCCGCATTTTTTGCGCCGCTTATATTAACTTCGCCAAACAGCTCGTGTCCGCCGTTAATTACAAAATTTTCCATTTTCTGCCCCCTGATTAATCGGGTTTATTATATAAATAAAGAATAATAATCGTTAAAAATGTATACAGATATTTGTACACGCTATGTATTATAGCAAAAATCAATCACAAATTAAATAAAACACTATCTATTTTATCCAAACTGTAATTTTCATATTCAACAAAATATTTGAATTAATTTATTGAGCAACACAATATATTGTATTTTTTAGGTGTATTTTCCAAAAATGACAAAATATTGGTGTTTTTTACGGTAACAAAAAAGTAACATATTATTACAGCTTTGTCAATACTTTTGTTTCGAATTTTTAATTAAAATCGGCTAAAAGTCGCGTTTCTGTCGCGTTTCTATTGACTTTATTACAAATATTTTATATATTAGAATAAGTATAATTAAAAATATATTTTATCATTTTATTGGGTAAAGCAAATGGAAAGAGAAAACTATATTAATACACAAATAGTAATCGTAGGCTCGGGCGTTGCAGGTCTGTTCACGGCGCTGTGCCTGCCCGACGACAAGGAAATCCTTATTATTACAAAGGAGGATTTGACCGACGCCGACTCGTACCTTGCGCAGGGCGGAGTTTGCGTGCTCAAGGGCATTGACGACTTCAAGTGCTACTATGAGGACACGATGAAGGCAGGCCATTACGAAAATAACCCCGACGCAGTGCGTGTTATGATTGAATCATCACCCGATATTATCGGCACGCTCGTTGACCTCGGCGTAAAATTTGACACTAACGACGGCGGTGAATTCGACTACACGCGCGAGGGCGCGCACCGTCAGAACAGAATACTGCATTTTAAGGACGAAACGGGAAAGCAAATCACCGACACGCTGCTTGCAATCGCGATGAGAAGGCGCAATATTACCTTCGTTACGCGAACGACGATGATTGACCTTATCGAGCGCGACAACGAATGCTTCGGCATCGTGTGCGAGGACGAATACGGCGAAATGGGCGCGATTATTGCGAACGATATTATCCTTGCGACGGGCGGTATCGGCGGTCTGTTCCTCAATTCGACAAACTTCCCGCACATTACTGGCGACTCGTTTGCGCTCAGCCTGAAGCACGGCGTTGAGCTGCAGGATATGAACTACATACAAATTCACCCGACGACGCTTTATTCTAAGAAAAGCGGCAGACGCTTTCTTATCAGCGAAAGCGTTCGCGGCGAGGGCGCAATACTGCTCAACGAAAAGGGCGAGCGCTTCACCGACGAGCTTCAGCCGCGCGACGTTGTGACAAACGCGATTGTCGAGGAAATGAAAAAGTCAGGCACCGACCACGTTTACCTCACACTTCCTACAATGACGAGCGAGGAGGCGGCAGTCCGCTTCCCTAACATATTTGAAGCGTGCAAGGAAGAGGGCTACGACATCACAAAGGACAAGGTTCCCGTAACTCCTGCTCAGCACTATATGATGGGCGGCGTAAAGACCGACATCAACGGCGCCACCTCAATGAAGCACCTTTGGGCTGTGGGCGAAACCGCCTGCAACGGTGTTCACGGCAAAAACCGACTTGCTTCAAACAGTCTGCTTGAAAGCCTTGTTTTTGCAAAGCGCGCGGCAGACCTTATCGCAAACGACAATTCTGTAAAAAGCGATGATTTCCCCGAGGTTGATTTGAAATCATACCCGAACAAAACGGAAATCCAGAAGGAATTTAAAAAGCTGATTATGGACGAAATCAAAAGAAAGGATGAGGACTTCTATGATAAATGGTGTGACAATGAAGATTAACGTTGACGATTACATCATCAACACGCTCAAGGAGGACATCACGAGCGAGGACGTTTCGACAAACGCCGTTATGCCCGACAGCAAGCAGGGCAAAGCCGACCTCATCTGCAAGCAGGACGGCATAATCTGCGGTCTTGACGTGTTTGAGCGCACCTTTAAAATTCTTGACGAAGGTTCGCGCTTTGAAGCAAACTTCAAGGACGGCGACGAGGTCAAAAAGGGCGACTTAATCGGCGTGATTTACGGCGACGTAAAGGCCATACTCAGCGGCGAGCGCACGGGGCTGAATTACCTTCAGCGTATGAGCGGCATCGCAACGATGACGAGAGAATACGTAAACGAGCTTGAAGGCTTCAAGACAGTTCTGCTTGATACAAGAAAAACGACGCCGAATATGCGTCCGTTTGAAAAACACGCCGTTACAGTCGGCGGCGCAACAAACCACCGTTACAACCTGTCGGACGGCGTACTGCTCAAGGACAATCACATCGGCGCGGCAGGCTCGGTAACAAGGGCGATTGAAATGGCAAAGGCGTACGCGCCTTTCGTAAGAAAAATTGAAATTGAAACGGAAACTCTTGAGCAGGTGCAGGAGGCAATCGACGCAGGCGCCGACATCATTATGCTTGACAATATGGACAACGACACGATGAGAAAAGCTGTCGAAATGATTGACGGCAGAGCGCAGACGGAGTGCAGCGGTAACGTGACAAAAGCAAGACTTCGCGAGATTGCAGAAATCGGCGTTGACTTCGTGTCCTGCGGCGCGCTGACGCACTCCGCGCCGATTATGGACGTAAGCCTCAAAAACCTGACGGTTACTGATTAGTTATTCAAAATTCACTTTGGAGGATAATTATGCTTTACAGACCTGAATATGACGAAAACGGCAAAAAAATTCTTTGCGAAATGAACGGCGTGAATTCCGATATGCTTATGGATATTTACGTAAAAAAGCTCAAAAAGGGCGAGCTTCTTGAAATAAACGAAGCAGAAAACGAAACTGCAATTCTTCTGCTTTCGGGCAAGATTAATTTTAAAATCGGCGATACTATCGACGAAAACTGCGAGCGTGAAAACCCGTTCCAGAAAACGCCGTACGCCGTGCATTTTTCCTGCGGCACAAAGGGCGTTGTAACGGCGCTTGACGACAGCGAGGTGCTTGTGCAGATGACGGACAACGACAAAACGTGGGAGCCGCAGTTCTACAATCCCGAAAACTGCCTTTATCAGCATTTCGGCAAGGGTCAGTGGGACGGCACGGGATACCGTATCGTTTCGACAATGTTCGACCTTGAAAACGCACCGTACTCAAATATGGTAATGGGCGAGGTATTCAATCAGCAGGGACGCTGGTCGTCATATCCTCCGCATCATCACCCGCAGCCTGAGCTGTATTACTATCAGTTCAACCCGTCGCAGGGCTTTGGCGCAGGCTTTGAGGGCGACACGCCGTACAAAACGGAAAACGGCACCTGCCTTTGCATCCGTGGCGGAAACGCTCATCAGCAGGTAACAGCGCCGATGTACGAAATGTACTACGTATGGCTCATCCGTCACCTTGACGGCGACCCGTGGAAAAAGACAAGAATTAACGACCCAGACCATGAATGGATAGTGAACGCTGACTGATATGAAGTATAAATACGAAATGCACTGTCATACAAAAATGGTAAGTCAGTGCGGTCAAATGGAACCGAAGGACATCATTGACACATACAAATACAGCGGCTATTCGGGACTTGTTGTAACCGAGCATTACAGTCCGCTGACCTTCGGGCTGAACAGCTACTACAAGCCGCAAAGGCTGATTGATTTCTACCTGTCGTCGTACTACGAAATGAAGAAGTACGAAACCGACGACTTTTCGGTTATGTTCGGAATGGAGCTGCGCCACTACGCAACAGGCGCCGATTACCTGATTTACGGCGTTGACCCCGAGTGGCTGAAAAAGCAGGGCAACCTGCTTGCAAAATTTGAAAAGCAAATTTACAAAATGATGCACGCCGAGGGTTATCTTGTGTTCCAGGCGCATCCTTTCAGACCATACATTCTTCGCTGCAACCCGAAGTACATTGACGGCATCGAAATATACAACGGCAAGTGTGACGAAAAGACGAACAACAAGGCGCTTAAGTGGGCGGAAAAAACAGGCAAGCTTATGGTGTCAGGCTCCGATTTTCACGAGGGCGCACAGCTCGCGCGCGGCGGTATAATCACCGAAAAGCCGATAAAAAATAACGCCGATTTGCTTGAAGTGCTCAGGTCGCAAAACTTTGAAATGATAAAGACATAAGAAAACCGCAACGGACATTTCCGTTGCGGCTTTTTATTATACGTTTGAAATATTCTGCTTGTCGTCAACCTTTATGAATTGTTTGTAGCCGTACTTCTTTTTGACGGCGGGGACGGTGCATTTCACCTTGCCGACAATCATTTTGCACACAAGCTTTGTCGCCTGCGTATCGTATCTGAAAATGCCGTGCGTAACGCCCCTGAAAAACCAGGTGTTGTTCGGAAGCGCGCAGGTTGCGGCGTTAATCGCCTTGTCGGGTGAAACGTACTTGCCCTTCTTTTTCAGCTTTTTGCCGAACTGAGCCGTTGTTGCGCCCGCGGACGCGTACTTAGTGTCGATAACCATATCTGTCTGGTTAGTTTTCTTCGATGTGAGCGGAAGTCCCTTTGTGCCGTAATTCGCGATGATTACAACCTCTGCGCCGTGCTTTTTCGCCCACTTGATATTTGACTTAAATCTGCCCTGAATTTTGTGATAGCGCTTGATTTTTTTGTAAAGACCGCTGCTTTTATCGAGTATGCCGAGCTTGCTCATCTTCTCAACGCAGACGTTAAAATCCTTGTACGGAATACACTCCCACGGCGACGGACAGTTAGCCATCCAGCGCGCCATTACGGTAAGGTAAAGCTTGTTACGCATTTCGGGATTTTTGCACACGTCGCGGTTCAGCTTGTTTATCGCCGTTCCAATACGCGCGTCGCCGAACGCGTTAACTGCACGGAAAATATCGTGCTGTGCGCCGCCCTCAAAAGCAGTTTCAAGATGCTTAAGATATGAAAGCACGCTTTTTTTATTGAGCTGGAAATCGAGTCTGAAAAGTCTTGCGGCGTCAACGCCGAGCTGCGCGCCGTTAAGGAACACATACTTTTCTACGTCCTTCTTGCCCTTGTAGGCGTCAAGATACGCGCTCATAACTGCGCCGCCGAGCGACATACCGACTATCGTAACCTTCTTTGCGCCCGTCTGCTTTTTGACCTCGACGACGAGGCTGCGAAGCTGCTTTGCTGTTTCGTAAACGTCAAGACGCCAGTCAAAATTAAACGCGTACACGTTCTTTGCGCCAATCATTTTTGCAATCTGGCGTGCAAACGAATTAATCGAAAAATTACGAAGCGTGAAGTATTCGGGATGATTTGCAAGCGAGTCCGTCCAGTAGCAGTCAATGCCCTGCCCTGGCTGTGCATCACCGTCGGGCGTGCAGTTAAAGCCTGTGCTGCCGAGCACGTTACCAAGCTCGTCAAACAGCTTGTTATAATCAGTCTTTCTGCCGTCGTCAAGAAGCTTCAGCGCCTCCTGAACGATAGTCTGATTCTGGAGCATAGCTTCGGTATCAAGACCGTACTGTGCAATCATCGACTTGTTCTTCGGGTCGTTGACGTTGTTGTACAAGTCGCTTCCGCCAAGACCGTGCATAACGATTACGGGCGTAACCTGATTTTTCGCAAACGCAATACTCGTCGTCGAAAACACCATCACAAACGCCAGAAAAACACATAATACTTTACTAACTCTTTTCATACAAACAGTCCTTTTTGATAAGATAGTGATATTATAGCATAAATGTTGTATTGTGTAAATGGAGAATTTAGGCTCAAGGAGCGAGCTGATGCTCGCAAGGCTCAAGACTCAAGGTGTCGGGTGGACGAAGTCCACACCTATTATAATAGCTGTGCGCAGCACCAACGAACTGAATACTGAATACTGAATACTAAAAAATAAGCCCCGACGGGCTTATTTTTTTACCTTAACAGTTTTCTTCGCTGTTACCTTATTATATGTTGCTGTATATGTTACCTTCTTACCAACCTTCAGCTTTTTGAGTACTGCTTTCTTGATTGTTACCTTTGCGATACCCTTTGCATTCGTTTTTGCTGTGTACTTTTTTCCGTTGAACTTGAAAGTAACCTTTTTGCTCTTGACCGCTTTTCCGTCTACCTTTACTGTTGCCTGAAGAACGAGCTTCTTTGCGCTCTTCTTAACCGTTACTTTTTTAAGCGTTACAGTTGTCTTTGGAGTAGTTGCTTCAGACGTCTGATTTGACTGTGACGGTGTAGGCGTTGGAACAGGCGCAGATGTAGGTGTTGGAGTAGGAGTAGGTGTAGGTGTAGGCTCTGGCTCTGGTGTTGGTTCTTCATTCTCATTATTGACACCATCCGTAAAATGCATATTTGCATTAGTTAAAGGTAAATTATTACTTTCTATAGTAATATTGTCCCACTCTTCTTCAGTTCCTTTGTAATATACGTTGGTTAAGTTTGAACAATCATAAAATGCCCAAGCACCTATGCTTTTTATACCGCTTCCAATTGTTACATTGGTTAAATTTGTACAGCCTGAAAATGTATAGCCTGCTATACTCTTTATACCATTCGGTATAATAATATCTGTTAAGCTTTCACAGCTATTAAATACACTTTCGCCTATCATTGTTACACTTTCAGGTATTGTTATATTCGTCAAGCCTGTACAATTTTCAAAAGCACCTCTACCAATACTTGCTACACTATCGGGTATTGCTACATTTGTTAGTTCTTTGCAATCTAAGAATGTATCAGTTTCAATACGTGTAATGCTTTTAGGAATAGTTACACTTGTTAAACCTGTAGAGGAAAATGCTTCCTTTTCTATTATTGTAACACTTTCAGGTATCGTTATACTTGTCAGACCAGTACAATTAGCAAAAGCAGCATATCCAATATTTGTTATACTGTTTGATATTGTTATGTTTGTTAAATTTTCGCATTGCCTGAATACTTGTTCACCAATACTTGTAACTCCATTATTAATGGTGACTGTTTTAACGCTTTGATTGCCAGCAAACGGTCCATCCCACACATAATCATAATCATACATATCGCCTGTACCGCTGATTGTGAGCGTACCTGTTGACGAATCAAATGTGTAAGTTACGTTCTCACCGCACGAGCCGCTACTGTCCAATGCGTATGCAGTAAGATTCAGTCCTGCTGTTATGCTGAGAAGCATACAGATTGATAAGATGATTGATAATGCTTTTTTCATAAAAAACTTCCTTTCATATTTGGATGCTTTTATTATAACATAAATGCTGTATTGTGTAAATGAAGAATTTAGGCTCAAGGAGCTCGCTTTGCTCGCAAGGCTCAAGACTCAAGGTGTCGGGTGGACGAAGTCCACACCTAATATAATAGCCGTGCGCAGCACCAACGAGCTGAATACTAAAAACTGAATACTGAATACTTATTGTCCGAGCGCTTTGCGAGAGCAACCAAAAGCTCAAAGCTCAAAACAAAAACGAGCCTCAAAAGAGGCTCATTTTTAATCAATTATCTTGCAAGGTAAAGAGCGTTTGTTGGTGTGTTGGTGTTATCAACGTACCAGCTCTTGCCGATTTTAACAACGTAAACGGTTTGTGTTACGTCAACTGCGCCGCTTTCGTCCTTGACGGAAACGGTAACCTCGGCTACCGACTGAATTTCGTCTGCGTGATTAAGTCCTGCAAACGCTTCTACCATAGCCGTCTTTGCGTCGTTGTCCTCGGTGTCGGTTACGCCGAGCATAGCCGCGCGGTTTTCGCCGCCTTCGGCAATCGGAGTAATTCTTGCTTTGTACTCCTCAACGTAAGCCTTTGTTTCGTCAGCGGAAAGCTCCTTGCACTCAGTAGCTTCGGCAGTAATCTTGTAATCCTCGCCTAAAGCCTCCTGATAAACGCCCTTTGTAGCTTCTGAAAGCACGGTCTTGTTATCAGCGGCAAGCACCTCGTCGGTACCTGTGAGGAAATCAGCGTAAGACTGCACGTTTGACTCAAGCGCGCCGAACATAAACTCGGTGTCCATATAATCGTCGCCGTAAACCTCGTGTCTTACCTGAACGAGCTTTTCAAAATAATGAGTGAACATACTGTCGTAATCGTCCCAGCCGTAGGTGCTAAGAAGCTCAACGTAGTAGTTGTACATCGTTGAATATACGGTATCAATAGCCTTCTGCTCTTCGTCGCTACCCGTGCCGACAAAGTCAGCCTGCTTAACGTCATCGCCGTCGTTAACGTAAGCGCTCATATAAGCATTACGGATAAAGTCGCCGTACTTAAGTCCGCCGTTTTTAGAAACGAGAGTCGTTTTGTATGCGTTGTAGCCGTCGCCCGTCTGAACGATACCGTCGGTGTAGGACTGAGCTACCTTTTCTGGAGAGAATGCCGTGTATCTTGTAGTATAAGCGAAAATCGTAAGCACTACAAGCACGACTGCCATAATTATGCCTGCTAATACGGCATATGCGCCAGGTCTGAAGCCCTTCTTTTCTTTCTTATCAGCCATAATTATCCCTCCTTTACATCCGTCTGTTCGCCGTTTTCGTTAGCCTCTACTGCCTGTGCTTCAACAGCCTCGGCAACCTCTTCAACAACAGAAGCTTCCTCAGCGCCCTCAGTAGCACCCTCGGCAGCTCTCTTTTCTGCAAGAGCGGCAGTAATTCTGTCCTTCTTCTCGCCGACCATATCGTAGAAGAGAATCGGAACGAACTGAAGAACTACGAAAATAGCAGGAATTATTGTGTAAATAGCAAGGAACTTGTTGAGCGTTGCATCCGTCTGGGTTGCATAAGCAACGTTTGCGCTCTTAGAGAACTGATAGCCTGACCACGTGTAAACGAGAACGGGAGCAAGCCATTTTGTAAGAGCTGACGCAATCTTTGAGAACAGGCCGTAGCCTGCGTACGCAAGTCCCTCCTGTCGCTTGCCCGTCTTGTATTCCATTTCGTCAACGCAGTCGGCAATCATAATATTCGGCGTTACGTTAGTATTACCGTGCTGAATACCGCAGAAGAAGTTGAGGATAAGGAACGGAACAATAAGCGTGCTGTTAAAGCCGATACCGCGCGATACAAAGTAAAGGATTGCAAGCGAGGTTGCACCGTAACAGCAGAACAGGATAAATGTCTTTTTGGTTGAGAATTTTTTAAGTACAAAGTTAACAAGAAGCGTACCTACTGCAGTACCGATACCCATAGGAAGCATAAGCGCAAGCTTGAGTCCCTTTGAGCCAAGAAGGTAAACTGCGATGTAGAGCGATACGGTACCGTAAACGCCGCGGCCGAAGCCAGTAAGCTTAGTAAGCGATACCATAAGCAGGTTCTTGTTTGTAAATACGAGCTTGATAGACTCGATAAGCGAAACCTTTTCGGTTGTGTAAGGCACGCGCTCCTGGTTGTTAGCGAAGAAAATCATTACAAAAATAATCATACCAAGCGCGCAAACTGCGGTTGAAATGATAAGGTCAAGTCCCTGACCCTCTGCATTTTTGTACTGCTGTTTACCCATAATTGCTTTCATAATTGCGGGAACAACGATGATAACAACCTGACCGCCCGACTGTCCTACAGAACGGAGGAAGGACGCAATTGAAATAGCGCTTGACCTCTCCTTCGGGTTAGGCGAGCAGAGCGCACCAAAGCAGTTTGCAGGCGATTCAACCGCACACGAAATTGCTATGTACAGCGAATAGATTACAAACATCCAGATTGTCGCAACCGTGAATGAGTTTGTATCAGGAGCAACAAATACGAGCATTGAAATAATTGCAAACGGAATAGCGCCGAAGCCTACCCACGGTTTAACCTTACCAAGACTCGTTCTCGTTCGGTCAACAAGAATACCGATAATCAGCTCCATAATAGCGCCAACGATACCTGCAACACCGAATACCGTTGATACAACCGTTGCAAGCTGAGCCGAATCAAAGCCCTTGCCCTTGAACGCGAAGTCAGCAAAGAAGGTCATCGTATAATCTGGCATCCAGCCCGAAAGCAGCGCAACGCCGAACAGGCCTACGCCAAAGGTGACAATCTCAGATGGCTTCATGTACTTTTTTTCCGCTGGTGCGCCGTTGGCAACAGCGGCTTTCTTTTTTGCCATAAAGAAACCCCTTTTCTATATATATTCAATTTATTATACCAAATAAGGAAGAATAATACAATAATTTTTTTAGTTTTAAGTGTTGCGCTTTATGGTGGACTTCGTACGCACCCGATTTAGGCTCAAGGAGCTCGCTATGCTCGCAAGGCTCAAGACTCAAGGTGTCGGGTGAGCTTCGCTCACGCTTATTAATTATTAATTATGAGTTATGAATTATGAATTAATGGTGGACGCTGTCCACACCTGATTATATGCGGGCGGATAGTATCCGCCCCTACATATGCTAACTGAAAAAGCTCCCCATTGGGAGCTTTTGTCAAAACAAATCCGCGAGGGTTTTTGAATTAAGGAAATCCATAATAACCTCATTGAGCTCGTTCCACATCGGTCGCGTAAGGCACGAGCCAGCCTTGGAGCACTCCTTTTCGCACTCAACGCACGCAACGGGCGCAAGCGATTTTTCGGTCAGTATCAGGATTTCGCCGACCTTGTATTCACAGATTTTTCTGTTGAGCTTGTAACCGCCGCTCTTGCCGCGGGCGCTGTCGACAAGTCCGCCCTTTGACAGCTTTGAGATAATCGCTTCAAGGTATTTCATACTGATTTCCTGACGTTCGGAAATATCCTTGAGCGAAATATAATTTTCATCGCCGCCGTTCTGAGCAAGGTCAAGCATTATGCTCAGAGCATATCTGCCCTTTGTTGAAATCATCATTGTAGTTTACTCCCTGCCGAAAAATTCCTGTGCGATACGCACGCTTTCCATAGCGTCCTTCGCATAATAATCGGCGTTAATCATTTTTGCATATTCCTTTGTGAGCACCGCGCCGCCGACAAACACCTTTGCATCAGTGTTCGCGTGAAGAAGCTCAATAGTTTTTTCCATATTCGGAACGGTCGTCGTCATAAGCGCCGACAGACCGACAAACTTTACGTCGTGCTCAATAGTTTTTTCAAGCACCGTTTCGCACTTGACGTCTTTGCCGAGGTCGATAACGTCAAAGCCGTAATTCTGAAGAAGCACCTTGACGATATTTTTGCCGATATCGTGAATGTCGCCCTCAACGGTTGCGATAATTATTCTGTCGCCCTTGACCTGCGGCGTTCCCTTTGAAGCAAGGCTCGCCTTTATCTCGTCAAACGCAGACTTCGCCGCGTCAGCCGCCATAAGCAGCTGAGGAAGAAACAGCTTGTTGTTTTCAAAGCCGTCGCCGACGGTGTCAAGCGCGGGAATGATATGCAAGTTGATAAGTTCGAGCGGCTCCGTATCCTTAAGAAGCTCACGGGCGCAAAGAGCGCTTTCGTCCTTCATACCCTTGATAATCGCTGTTTTAAGCGTGATTTCCGCGCTTGCAGGCGCTGCAGCTTCAACGGCTGTCGCAGAGCTGATATACTCCGTACAATTGTCGTCAAGTCCGCTCAGAGCATTAAACGCATAGTAGGCGTTCATCATGCTTTGCGACTTGGGGTTGATGATGCCGCCGCTGAGTCCTGCGCCGAGCGCCTGAATGTAAAAGGTCGTGTTTACAACCTCACGGTTCGGCAGACCGAAGCTGATGTTTGACACGCCGAGCACCGTGTTTACGCCGAGCGTATTTTTGCAGTAATCAACAACCTTCAGCGTTTCTATCGCGTTTTGCTGATTGGTGCTGACGGTCATAGTCAGCGCGTCAATTACGATATTTTTCTTTTCAATGCCGTATTCCTCGGCAGTTTTTATCATTTTTTCGGCAATTTTAATTCTGCTGTCCGAATCCTCGGGTATACCGCTTTCATCAAGACAGAGGCAGACAACCACGCCGCCGTATTTCTTGACAAGCGGAAAAATCTCAGCCATTGATTTCTGCTTGCCGTTTGCAGAGTTAATCATCGGCTTGCCGTTATAAAGACGCATCGCCTTTTCCATAGCGACGGGGTCGGACGTGTCAAGCTGAAGCGGCGTCGGCAGCACAGATTGCAGCTGATAAACGGCGTCGCACAGCATTTTTACCTCGTCAATTTCGGGAAGTCCGACGTTGACGTCAAGGATGTGCGCTCCGCATTCGCGCTGCGTTATGCCCTCCTTGAGAATATAATCCATATCGCCGTTTCTGAGCGCTTCCTTGAGCAGCTTTTTGCCCGTCGGGTTAATTCTTTCGCCGATTACGGCGCTCTTTTTTCCGAGCTCAACGCATTCGCTGTAGCTCGAAACAAGCGTTGTGTTCTTGTATTCAGGCGTTCTGTCGGGAACGTCCTTCGTTTTTTCGATAAGCGCTTTGATGTGCGCGGGCGTAGTGCCGCAGCAGCCGCCGAGATAAGAAACGCCGAGCGAAGCAATTTCGCCCATATATCCCGCAAACTCGTCTGGCGATACGTTGTAAACGGTGTTGCCGTTAACGCTTTCGGGAAGTCCCGCGTTAGGGTTAACCATAATCGGTGTAGACGAGCATTCGGCAAGCTCCTTGACAAGTGGAATCATCTGCTCAGGTCCGAGCCCGCAGTTAAAGCCGATAACGTCGACGCCGAGTCCCTCGCACATAGCGACGGCAGTTTTGACGTCGGCGCCCGTAAGAAGCCTTCCCTTTTCATCAAAAATCATCGAAACAAAAACGGGAAGCTCGCAGTTTTCCTTTGCCGCAAGCACAGCCGCCTTGATTTCGTAGGTGTCGCCCATAGTTTCGATAAGCACTAAATCAGCGTCGCGGCCTGCTCTTACAACCTCGGAATAAAGCTCGACGCACTTTTCAAATTCGAGGTCGCCCATAGGCTTAAGTAGCTTGCCCGTAGGTCCGAGGTCAAGCGCAACCTTTTTGCCCGTTTTTTTCGCAAGCGCAACGCCAGCGCTGACAAGCTCTGCGCAGTTGTCGTATTTCAGCGGATTTGCGCCGAAGGTGTTAGCGGTGATTATGTCCGCGCCTGCCTCGGCGTACGCCGTATGAACCCTGAGAACGCGCTCGGGATCGGTGATATTCAGTTGTTCGGGAAGCTCGCCAGCCGCGAGGTTAAGCATAGTTCCCATTCCGCCGTCAAAATACTTAATCATAAATCAATTCCTATTATTGCCGTTACGCTTTTTGTAGGTATCATTTCAAACGTATCAGTAAGCGTAATACCGATACGCTTTGTTATTTCTATCAAATCGAAAACCTTTTTCTGTTCCGATATATCGAGGTCAAAATATCCAGGTGAATAACGCTGCCGAAGCGTTACCGAATGCTCGCGGATGATTTTTTCTTCAAGCGCGTCGCAGACCTCTTCAATCCTGCACGCCGCCGCTGCCTGAAGCGCCATAGCAAACGCCACGTCGGTTGCCGAAGCCTGATTAATCAGCCTGTCGCACGCCGTGCCGAGCGTCGCGCCGAACACAACCGCCCTTTTGCAGCCGCGAAGATTATCGGCAAGGCGACTGCTTTTAAATGCTGCTTTTCCGATAACAACCGTATCGCCGCTGACGTCACAGTCAAATATCCGATAAAGCGTTTTCGGCTCTGTGCCGTTTTCGATAGCGTCAGCCGCTCTGTCGGCAAGCGCAAGCACGTTTTCGTCTGTAATGCTGCTGCTTGTGCGCATATAGCGCAGAATTTCCGCCCTATCCATCGATAATATCCGAAAGTCCGCTCATAATTGCCGAGGCAACGTCGGGCTTGTTCATCGTGTAAATGTGAATGTTGTTCACGCCGTTTGCCATAAGGTCGATAATCTGCTCGGTAGCGTAGATAATTCCCGCCTGCTTCATTGATTTTGCGTCATCGCCGAAGCGCTCCATAATCCTGTAAAACTTCTTAGGCACGGAGCAGTTTGACAGCTCAATGCTTCGCATAATCTGCTTTGCATTTGTAATCGGCATAATTCCTGCGATAATCGGAACGTCAATCCCCTTTATCCTGCACATCTCATAAAAGTTAAGGAATTTGTCGTTGTCAAAAAACATCTGTGACGTAAGAAACTGCACGCCGCAATCAACCTTTTGCTTCAAATATTCAATGTCCTCAACCCTGCTTTTGCTTTCGGGATGAATTTCGGGATAGCACGCGCCGCCGATACAAAAGTCGCCGAGCTCCTTAATCTCGTTGACAAGCTGATACGCGTGTTCAAAATACTGCTTGTCGGGGAATTCAAAGCCCTGCGGAATGTCGCCGCGAAGCGCAAGAATATTTTCAATACCGTTTTCCTTAAGGTCGCCGACAACCTCGTGAATTTTGTCGCGCGTCGAGGTAAGGCACGTAAGGTGCGACAGCGGTGTAACGCCGCTGTTTTTAATCTCGCACGCAATCTCGGAGGTAAAGCCAGCCTGAGTACCCGAAGCGCCGTATGTAACGCTCATAAAGGACGGGCTTGACTTGCACATTTCGCGCACGGTTTCTTTTGTACTTTCGATTTTGTCCCACTGCTTTGGCGGAAAAACCTCAAAGGACACGGTAACTCTGTTTTTGTCTAAAATCTCGCTGATTTTCATAGCATTATCCTAAAATAATAATTTGTTAAAGTAGATTATATCACTATATCCTACTTTGTCAATAGGTTATTAAGCGAGTATAAGCGTCAGGATTGTGCCGCCCGGAAGCTGAACTATGCTCTTGAATTCGCCGTCGTAAACAGTATTGAGCTTTTCGCTGCTGTTTGACGATATAACGCGCATATTTTTGAAATCGCCCTTAACCTCAAATTCCGTGTTTTCGCCCTCATTAACTGCAACGAGCACGCTTTCGCCGTCGGGAGTCTTAAAGCCGAAGGCGTTGAGGTCGTTGTTATCAGAGGTAGGTCTTAAGCCTAAATCAAGCGCCGTTGAGCCAACTGGAATAAACTTTGAATAATGTGCAAAGGCGTAGTATCTGTCGGCAATACTCCACTCGCTGAAATCGGCGCTTGCGCTCATAAGTCCGTCAGCATAATCGTTGCCGTCGTCCTTTTTATGTATACCGTTTACGGCAACCCACGACGTCCACGAAACAGCGCGGCAGTAAATCATATCCTGACCGATAATTCTTGCCATAATAAGCGCGCTTTTGAAGTCGTGCGTATGGTGTCTGCACGGAAGCTCGCACCATTCGGTCATATCAAAGCGGTACTGCGGATTTGCCCTTACAATTCTGTCGCAGAATTCGTAGCGCTCTTCGGGGTGATTGTCAACGTGATATGAGTGGTACGAAATGATGTCCGTAAGGCTCATAATATCGTCGTCGGCAAGAATCGTCCAGAAGTATTTAGGCGTAGTCTGCAAAAGCTCGCCGCTTTCGGGGATACACATTTTTACGGGGATATTTCTGCGCCTGATTTCATTTGCAAAAATATGAAGCACCTCGTGTACCTCCTCGGGCTCATAGTGGCAGCCCTCCTGCCACACAACGTCGCCGCCCCACTTCCACTGAGGCTCGTTAATCGGGCTGATATGCGTTACTGGAAGTCCCTCGCGGATAAAATGCTCCGTCACCGTAAGGAAGTAATCGGCAAACGCCTTGTATTTGGATTTAGGGATATTGCAGGTGTGTACAAGCAGTCCGCCCGACGCCTGACCTGTTGAGGTCTGGCTGTAATGAGGGGAATTAGCAAACAGCACAAGCGTATCGACGTTACCCGTTGCGACAGCCTTTTTCATAACCTGAACAGCCGTTGCGTCGCGCGAAAAGTCCCAGGAGGTTTCCTCCTTTTCTTTATCAAAAAGCATCATTGACTCCGTTCTGCGCCACGGGTCAGGCACGCGGCAGTTATCCTCATCCGTGCCGCCGCCGATGTTGTAACGGTAGATGTTCAGACCGAGTCCGTCCTTGCCATAAAGCAGGTTGATAATTTCGTCCTGTGTTTCGGGGTCCTTGCAAGCCTGACTCCACCAGCAGGCAGAGGTTCCCCATCCTTTTGTAATTTGCAGAGGTTGTGCTGAGTAAAAATTAATTTTCATAACGTGACCGCCTTTACAATTTGATACTTTTATTATAAAATCATATTATCAATAAGTCAAACAAAAGGTGTCGATATGTATAAAAAAATTGAGCTGATAGGCACAGACCTCGACGGAACGCTGCTTAATGACGACAAAGAGCTGACGGAAGAAACGCTTTTTGCGCTCAGAAACGCACACAACAAAGGCGTTCACATCGTTCCGATTACGGGCCGTCCGTTAAGGGGCGTGCCGAGTTGCATAAAGGAGCTGCCGCAAATTGAATACATCATTTCATCAAACGGCGCAGAAATTTTCGACGTAAAAAACGGCTGTACGCTTTTTTCGTTTTCGATTGACAGCAAAACGAGCCGCGTGCTGATAGACGAGCTTCGCAAGCTTGACTGTATGTTTGAGCCGTTTTGCGACGGCGCTGGATACACGGAGCAGAGCATTTTTGATTATTACGTTTCTACTTTTAAGGGAACACCGCTCGAGGATTACTTTTTCTCGTCGCGCGTAATCTGTGACAGCTATGATCAGCTGTTCGACGGAAAAAGCAACTGCGCCGAAGAGATATTCGTCAACTGCGCCAAAGCAGAAACGCGAAGCAGGGTTATAGAAATTGTCGAAAAGCTCGGCGGACTGCAATACTGCAACCTCGGCGACAGGTTTATCGAAATCACAAAGAAGGGCGTTGACAAGGGCGCCGCGCTGAAGGCAATATGCGCCCACCTCGGCGTAGACATAAATAACACTATCGCCTTTGCCGACGGTGAAAACGACCTTGAATTTATGCAGGCGGCAGGTACGGCAGTCGCGATGGAAAACGCCTTTCCGATAATAAAAAACGCCGCCGACATCATCACAAAATCAAATAACGACAACGGCGTTGCGATAATTATTAATGAATTGATACAGTAATAATAAAAGGGCATTCTCGTGTTAGAATGCCCTTTTTTGCTGTTGTACACGGACGGCACAGACTAAAAGTGGTTTTTTCTATATATAATTTTATTTTAGAAAAATACTATATTAGTCCGTGTACATCTGTGTACACTATAATTTATTCCATATTTTCTGCCGCTTTTGCCTTTGCTTCTTCCTCTTCCTCAAGCTTGCGGTATGCAACCTTGCCGACGAGCGTTTTCGGAAGCTCCGTGCGGAATTCGATTTCGCGCGGCATAGCGTAGCGCGAGATATTTTCACGGCAGTGCTCAAGGATTTCCTCCTTGATTTTGTCGCTTGGCTCAACGCCAGGACGAAGCACTACAAACGCCTTTACCTTGTGCATTTTGTACGGGTCGGGAATTCCGATAGCGCACGACAGAAGCACGTCGGGGTGAGCGTCAATAGTATTTTCAACCTGTGACGGATATACGTTAACGCCTGACACGATAATGAGCCTCTTAAGGCGCTGCTTGTAGTAGATAAAGCCGTCCTCGTCCATTGTGCCGAGGTCGCCCGTATGAAGCCATACGTTGCCGTCGTCGTGAGTACGCAGAGTCGAAGCAGTTTCGCTTCTGTTTTTAAGATAGCCCTTCATTACTGTCGGACCCATAATGCAGATTTCGCCCTCTGTTCCGTAAGGAAGCTCCTTGTCGGTGTTCGGGTCAACAATCTGATAATAGATATCGGGGAACGGAATACCGATACTTCCCTCGCGGAAGAAGTCGTGAGGAGTAAGGCAGGAAGCCGTTACGCACTCCGTCGTGCCGTAGCCCTCGCGAATCTGTACTGAAGCGTTATGCTCCTTGAGGAAGGCGTCAACCTTCTTCTTGAGCTCGATAGAAAGCGAGTCGCCGCCGCAGAATACGCCACATAGGAAGGACAAATCTGCACCCTCGAAGCCGTCGCTGCGAAGAAGCGCTTCAAACAGAGTCGGCACGCCGACAATAACGTTCGGCTTATATTTCTTAACGTCCTTTGCGTACGTTTTGATAGTAAACTGCGGAATGAGTATGCAGGTTGCGCCGTTAACGAGCGCTGTGTGAATACCAACGCCGAGACCGAAGCCGTGGAAAAGCGGCATAACCGAGAACATACGAAGACCATGCATTGGAAAGCCTGCGCCTGCAGCAACCTCGTAGCCGAGTGCGTTCATATTCAAATTTGTAAGCTCAATACCCTTTGAGGTACCTGTCGTTCCGCCCGAGAAAAGAATTACCGCGGTGTCGTCCTTCTTGGGATATGTATCGGGAAGCGATTTGATTCTTCTGCCGCCTGCGATAAAGTCCTTCCAGTCGATAACAGTATCGCTGTCCTTAGGAATCGGAGCAGGCTTATCCTTAACCGTAAGCGGATAAAGCATATTAAGCGGGAACGGAAGCTCATCCTTGATATGAGCAACAATTACCTTAATGGGCTGTTCAACGTCCTTGAGCGCGTCAAGCACCTTTTCATAAAACATATCAAGAACAAGTACAGCCTTGCTTTCGGAATGAGTTACATAAAACTTGATTTCGCCGGGCGCGGAAAGCGGATGAATCATAGCAGGCACGGCGCCGATTCTGTTAAGCGCATAAAAGCTGTCAATACCCTGAGGCGCGTTTGGCATACAGATTGTTACCTTGTCGCCCTCGCCGATACCGATTGCCTTGAAAGCCTTTGCCGCCCTGTCAATCTTCTTGAGAAATTCAGGATACTTTGTTCCCTTGCCCTGAAATTCATAAGCATTATTGTTATAGCAGTTGTCGTTTAAATGAGTATCATAAGCGAACTTAATCGCCTCATACATCGAGCCCTGCGGATAATCTAACGTCTTTGGAATGTCACCGAAATACTTGAACCACGGTGCGTTTGGTGTGCTCATATTCAATCCTCCGTACTTTTATTCTTGTATATTATAGCGAATAATTTTCAAAAGACAAACTTTTGTCTAATAAGTTTATATTTATTTAAGAATTAGACAATTTACAAAAAAATAGTTGAAATTGCGCTGACTTGTGGTAATATAACATTAATAATATGTCAGGCGGTTATAAATATGACTTACAAAATAAAAAAAGCGCCCTACGGCGAGGTGCCGAAAGCGCAGCTGATATTTTGGATAATCGTTCGCGCGGCTATGCTTATCTGCGCGGGATATTCGTTCATTAAGGGCGGTCACGAAAATGTTGTAATGGGCTTTGAAAGCATATTCTGCTTCATTTTTACTCATCTGTGGGATTTGTTTCAGATACTCGGCAACGGCTCGTTTATCGAGGAGGTGCCGCCGCTTAACCAGACTATGCTTAACCTGATAATCTTTATAGGTATCGTTATCGGCTCGTACCTCGGACTGTTTGACAGATACAAGTGGTTTGACGAATTTATGCACATTATGGCAGGAATGGTATGCGCCGTTTTCGGCTACGATTTTGCAGTAATAATCCAGCGCAAAAAGGGCGAATGCGCCGCAACGCTCGCCGCGATTTTCAGCCTTATGTTCGCGCTGTCAATCGCTGTCGGCTGGGAGTTTTACGAATTCCTTATGGACACGCTCCACGGAACTAATCTTCAGCTTGCAAAGGAAGGCAAGGAAACCGTACTGTTCGACATTTCGCGCTTCCGCGGTGAATACGGCTATCTCGGTCTGTTTGACACGGTGACGGATATGATGATGAACACCATCGGCGGCGTTATCGGTATGATATTTATGATTGTAATAAGAAACAAGAAAAGCAAGGGAAATGATTAGTCCCTTGCTTTTTAATACAATATTTGTTTTATTCAACGCGGATATAAACGCACATTTCATTTTCGCCCCTGTTGCCCCAGCGGTAATAGGGGTGAAGCTTTATTTTGCACGGCGTAACGTCAGCCTCGCTGTAATCAAAATAAAGGCTGTCGCACGGCTTTTCGCGTTTTCCGTCAGCGATTAAAAACTCGCCCTGCCGCTCAAATTTTGCGTCCTTGTTAAGCACGAGCATTTGCAGGTCTTCGCCGTTGTCAACACTCTCAATGCAGTAGACAAAGGCGCCCTTCATAACAGCCGCCCTGCCGACGTTTGCACGCACGCGGTTTGAGCACTTTACAAGGCGCGGCTCGTTGTTAAAGCGTGCCGTAACAACCGTTTTGCCGTCAATTTCAATATACGCATAGCCGTCTGATATTTCACAATTGTGCGACAGCTCATAGCCGCTGCACCACGACGGAATACGAAGCGCGAGCTTCATTTTTTTATTAGGGCTTACGATAATTTCAACACGTCCGTCGTCGGTGTATGACGACGTGATTTTTACGGCGCCGAGCTTCGATTTTACGTCTGCGCCGATATATTGATGAACAAAAAACGTGTCGTCATTTTCGCCGTACGCGTACTCGCCGACTGACGAAATCAACCGCGCAAGATTAGGCGGGCAGCAGGCGCAGGCAAACCATTTCTGGCGCACGGGCTTTATGTGATGCTTTCTGCTGTCGCGCTTTGACGCTTCGGGATTTACCTCAAGCGGATTGACGTAGAAAAAGCGTTTTCCGTCCTCGCTCATACCTGCAAGCACAGCGTTGTAAAGCGCTCTTTCGGCAACGTCGGCATAGTTCGATTTAACGCCGAGCTCTGCCATTCTGCGCGCGAAAAAAACTAGCCCGATTGACGCGCACGTTTCGCTGTATGCTAAATCGTTCGGCAGGTCGTAATCAAACGTAAACGCTTCGCCATCGACTGTCGAGCCTATACCGCCTGTAATATATAACTTCTTATTTTCTATATTTTTCCATAAATTATTACACGCCGTATACAGCTCGGCGTCGTTTTTGTATTTCGCGACGTCAGCCATACCGCTGTAAAGATAAACGGCTCTGACCGCGTGACCGACAGCCTCGTCCTGCTGCTTTACGGGGCGGTGCGCCTGATTGTAATGGTAATACTCGCCCGTCGTTTTTTTGCCCTGCTCAACATCAAAATAGTACGGCTTTTTACCGCGTTCAAGCACAAGGAATTCGGCAGTATCAAGATAACGCTTTTCGCCAGTAATTTCGTAGAGCTTTACAAGCGCAAGCTCAGCGATTTCGTGACCGCCGTAGCCTCTTATTTTATCCTCACCGAAGGTATCGCAAATCAAATCGGCAAAGCGAAGCGCGGCGTCAAGCAGCTTCCTTTCGCCCGTAGCGTTAAAGTAGCTGACAGCGCCCTCGGCAAGATGACCGAAGCAGTAAAGCTCGTGAAAATCGCGCAGGTTAGTAAAGCATTTTTCCCTGTCGTTAATAATGTAAAGCGTGTCAAGATAGCCGTTTTCAAGCTGAGCGGCGCAGATAATATCAATTATTTCATCGGCTTTATTCTTCAGCTCTGCATCAAAATGATTAGTCAGGCTGTAACCGACAGCCTCAAGCCATTTATAAACATCGCTGTCCTGAAACACCCAGCCGTGAAACGCATTTTCGTCGCAGTTATCGTCCGTGTACTGCCACTTGTCAACAGGATAAACGGGCGGTGTTTCGCCCTTTTTGAGCGCAGAAACAACGGCGCCCGCCTTTTTGAAATTTTCGATGCAGTAGCTCTTTTCCGCTCCGTTAACACAGTCAGAAAGCGCCTCGTACTGATAAGGTATAACCTCTTTTCGCACAAGGTCGATTATGCCGTTCCAGAACGGGTCGTCAATTTTTATGTTTTTAAGTGTTATATGCTTACTTGTCATACTGTTGAAAACCTGAATTCAGTTGTCGTTTTGAACTCCTCGCCTGCCTTGACTGTCCAAAGCGGGAACGAGGGAATGTTGAGCGCGTCGGGATAAAACTGCGTTTCAAGCGCTACTCCGCGTCTGTATGTAACAAGGCTTGCTCCCTTGCCTGCTGTATAATCCCTTTTGAGCCAGCCGCCGCAGTAAAGCTGTATTCCTGGAAGGTCGGTGTAAACCTCCATTTTTCTTCCGCTGTCCTCGTGAACGAGCACAGCCGCAAGGTCAAATTTTCCGTCCTTATTGCGAAGGCAGTAGTTGTTGTCGTAACCGACGTCGCCTATACACGCCCTGAACGGCTCGTCAATATTGTCGCCGATTTTGTGAAGCGTTGTAAAGTCCATCATTGTTCCCTTAACCTCGCCGAGCTCGCCCGTTGCAAGCTGAGAAGCGTCAGTTTCCGTAAAGTAATCGGCAAGAATCATCAGCTTGTGATTTTCAACGGTTTCGCCGTCGTTGCCCGAAAGGTTGAAGTACGAATGATTTGTCGGATTTGCAACCGTGTTTTTGTCGGACAAAACGGTATATTCGATACGAAGCGTGTTGTCCTCGGTAAAGGTGTATTTTATCTTCATAGTAAAGTCGCCCGGAAAGCCGTCCTCGCCGTCGGGCGAAAAGCGTGAAAAGATAACGAAATCGTCGCCCGTTTCCTCTGCACTCCAGTTTGTAAAGCTGAAACGTCCGCCGCCGTGAAGCGTCCACGTTCCCTGATTTTGCGGCGTGTTATACTCCCTGCCCTCAAAGGTGAATTTTCCGTCGCGGATACGGTTTGCCCATCTGCCTACTGCAAGTCCCTGATAACCGTAATCGGGATTGACGTAATCCTCAACGTTGTCAAAGCCGAGAACAACGTCCGCAAGTGTGCCGCTTTTGTCGGGAACATTAAGCGCGTGAACGCCTGCGCCGAGCGTCTGCAGCACAGCATAAGCTCCGCTTTTGTTAGTAATGGTATAAAGAAAAACCTCTTCACCGTTAAGCTTGCCGAAAAGTGATTTTTTTACTGCCATAACGATACTCCTTTTGTATTTGTTTGTCTTTCTCTAATTATATAGAAAAGATTAACAAATTTCAATACTCTTGACTTTTTTTGCGGTAAATATTACTATATTACAAGATTAATATTTTGGAGAGGGATATATGGAATATATTATTTCAATTATGAGATACGTTGCGCCCGTCGTTGCGGTATTCATATTAATGACATGCATCATTTCGCTGTTTCGCAACAGGCCGCGGCTTCACAGGCTCGCAAGACTCGTTGACCAGAACGACGGCACAATAACCGATATCGACCACTGGGAAACCTCAATCGGCAAGGTTAAATCAAACGACATTGTGCTTCCGTTTCCGTCGGTTGCGCGTTTTCACGCAGTTATTGCAAAAAAGCGTCACGACTGGATTATCACCGACACGTCCGAGAGGACGGCTGGTCTGCTCCTAAACGGTGAAAAGATTGAGCAAAGCGCAGTTATTTCTAACGGCGACATCATAACAATCGGCTCCGTTCCTCTAAAATTTGAGTGCGACGAGGCGCTGTCGCCGCAAAGCAAAAAGCAGATGCGCGCCGCTATTCAGCAGCCAGCTACGCGCGCTTACGGCGTGCTTGTCGACATAAAGACGAAGCGTCCCGTTTATCTAAAAAAAGAGGACGTGCTTATCGGCCGCGGAAACGACTGTGACATCCAGATTATGTCGCAGGCTGTAAGCTCGCACCACGCGCGAATTCACAAAACCTCGCGCGGCTGGGCTTTGAGCGACCTTGATTCGCACAACGGCACAAAGCTCAACGGCAGATACATCACTCAGCCGCAGCTGATATTTGACGAGGATATGCTCACCTTTGGCGACAAGGTGTTCATTTTCTACGAAAAGTAAGGAGGGAGCGTATGGCAAAGAAACTGAAATCGTCACCCAAAATAAAGCCTGTTAACAACTTCCTCGTGCTTTTTATTCTTTCGCTGTTTCAGGTTGCAACTGGCTATATCGCGGCAGCCTGCGGCGACCAGTTCGAGATGAAGGCTATGCTTGCGCTGCTATGCCTCGTTGTTACGGAATGGGTATATCTTATATTCTTTTATGTATTTTTCCACAGGCGGAATTTTGAGCTTGAATTAATAGCGTTTTTCCTGTCGGGCGTCGGTCTTGTCACGATAGGAAGCGTATATCCCGAATCGGCGTTCAAGCAGTATTTTATGGTGCTTGCAGGTATTTTTGCATTTATTTTCATCGTATTTCTAATGGGACACGTTGACTTTTGTATGAAAATACGCTGGTATATTGCAGGACTTTCGATCCTGCTGCTGCTCGTCAACATCGTTATTGCCCGCGCAACAAACGGCGCGCGCAACTGGGTTACAATCGGCGGCGTAACGTTTCAGCCGTCAGAGTTCGTAAAAATCGCGTTCATTTTTGTCGGCGCGGCGACGCTCGAAAAAATCCAGACCTCAAAAAATATTATCGCATATATCGTATATTCGCTTATGTGCGTAGGCTCGCTCATAATCATCAAGGACTTCGGTACGGCGCTTATCTTTTTCGTTACCTTCCTTGTTATCGCGTTTATGAATTCGGGCGACATCAAGACGATAGGTCTTGCAATAGCCTCGGCTGTTATGGGCGGCGCTATCGTGCTTAAGTACAAATCATACGTTATGAGGCGCTTTGCCGTATACCGTCACGTTTGGGAGCACCCGTACGACCAGGGTATGCAGCAGACGCGCGTGCTTGTCGGAATAGCAAGCGGCGGTATGTTCGGCGTTGGTATCGGCAGGGGCTACGTTCGTTACGTATACGCGCCCGTGTCGGACAGTATTTTCGGCGTAATTTGCGAGGAGTGGGGCTATATCTTCGGCATAATGCTTGTGCTTTCTTTTGTAGCAATCGCAGTATCAGCTCTCGTTAATTCAATCGCGGCGCGCTCAAGCGCATACGCTATTGCAGCCGTTGCGAGCGCGACAATGCTTTTGTTCCAATGCTCGCTTAACATTTTCGGTATTACCGATATTCTTCCGCTGACGGGTGTAACTATTCCGTTTGTCAGCCTCGGCGGTTCGTCAATGATGAGCTGCTGGGCGATACTCGCATTCATCAAGGCGTCCGACGTTCGCACCTATAACTATCTGCTTGGCAGACGCAAGGGAGGTGCCGATAAATAATGAAAATGATTGCTAAACGAGGAATTTTCCTCTGGATATTATCAGCACTTTTTGTTGCGGGAATAGTATTTCTCACCTTTTCGTTAGTAACGCACAGCTCCGAGTGGGCTATGAAGCGCTACAACCATCACCTTTATTCTAACGGTGAGCTTATCGGCGCAGGTACGATTTACGACTGCAATGACAAAATCCTTGCCCAGACGGTTGACGGTAAGCGCGTTTATTCTGAAAGCAGAACCACAAGAAAATCTACGCTTCACGTTGTCGGCGACCCGAAAAACTTTATTTCAACGGGTGTTCAGAGCACGTTTGACAGCAAGCTGACGGGTTACAATATCCTGCTCGGCGTTTACAACATCGAACGCTACGGCCGCGGTAACGATATGAAGCTGACTATCGACAGCGATATCTGCGACGCCGCGTACAAGGCGCTTGACGGCAGAAAAGGCACGATAGGTATTGTGAATTACAAAACGGGCGAGGTTATATGCTCAGTTTCGTCGCCTTCGTTTGACGTTAACGACGTACCCGACAATCTTGATACGAGCGAAAAATATGAGGGCGTTTATATCAACCGACTTCTTACGGCGCACTACGTTCCCGGCTCAACCTTTAAGATTGTCACAGCTATATGCGCTATAGAAAACATACCCGATATTTATGAACGCACGTGGGTTTGCGGCGGCGGCTACACGCCGACTAAGGGTGTAGAAATCACTTGTAACGCAAATCACGGCAAGAAAATCAACTTCAAGGACGCGCTTGCAAAAAGCTGTAACTCCGTTTTTGCACAGCTTGCAATTGAGCTTGGAAGCGAAAAGCTTAACAAAACGGCAAAAGAGCTCGGCATAGGCTCCGAAATCCTTATAAGCGGCGAAATCAAGTCGTTTGAGGGCAAGTTCAACGTTGACAACGCAGCCGACGACCTTCTCGGCTGGACTGGTATCGGTCAGGGCGACACACGAATTGCGCCGATTACAATGCTAAGGATTGTCAGCGCAATTGCTAACGGCGGAACGGCTGTGTCCTTCAACATCGTTGACGACTTCGCAAACCAGGCTGGTAAGGCGCTCAACATAACGCTTCCGACAAACAAGGTAACGCTTATGAGTCCCGAGGTTGCGGCGCAGATTAAGACGATGCTGCGCTACAACGTAACCGAGCAGTACGGCGACTACCGATACGAGGGACTAAACCTCTGCGCGAAGAGCGGTACGGCTCAGATTGACTCAAACGACAACCATAACATCGCGTGGTTTACTGGCTTTATGGACGACGAAAGCAATCCGTACGCCTTTGTAGTCGTTATCGAAAACGGTAATTCAGGAAGCCAGACTGCTGGTCCCGTTGCAAACAAGGTGCTTCAGGAGCTTGTCAGCAAATAAATAATCATATAACAAAAACAGCCTGCATATAATCTCTTAGGTGAGAACGTATGCAGGTTATAACATTCAAGGCTAAACCAAAAACTATTTTCGGCGTGTCCGTCGCTTTAATCGGGGTAATTGTAATTTTGATGACCTTTGTGTCTAACCACGGCGCAAAGTCAAAGCAGGCGTCCGCCGCAGCCGTGAGCTGCGCGACGAGCGAGGAACGCGCGGCGTATCTTGAATCGCTCGGCTGGGAATTTGACGGCACGAGCGAAAAGGAAATTACTATCCCCGCAAGCTTTAACCGAGTTTACGAAAACTACAACGCAATACAGAAAAAGCAGGGCTTTGACCTTTCAAAATACAAGGGCAAAACCGCTACTATGTACACATACAATATTACAAATTACAAGGACAACAAAAACGTGATTGCAAATCTTATGATTTGCGACGGTGTGTTAATCGGCGCCGATTTGTGCGACCCTTCGGCGAAGGACGGCTTCCTAATCGCGCTGACAAAGAACAATGCAAAGACTGGATAAATTAGTTTCGACAAAGCTGAATATCACAAGAAGTCAGGCAAAGGCTCTGATTAAATCAGGCGGTGTTACGGTCAACGGCTCCGCTGTTTTGTCGTGCGATATGAAGTGCGGCGACAGCGACGTTATCACGGCTGACGGCAGAACGCTCGACACAAGGGAGTTTGTATATATTATGCAAAACAAGCCCGCGGGCGTAATCTGCGCCACAGACGGCAAGGGCGACAAAACGGTGCTTGACCTTCTTCCCGAGGATATGCGCCGCAAGGGGCTGTTCCCTGCAGGACGGCTTGACAAGAACACAACGGGCTTTGTGCTCATAACCGACGACGGCGACTTCGCCCACAGGTTTCTGAGTCCTAAGGGACACACAGTCAAGACGTATATTGCAACGCTGGACAAGCCCGTTGACGACGGCGTTATTGCAGACTTTGAAAGCGGTATGACGCTCGGCGACGAAAAGCTGAAGCCTGCAAGGCTTACTGTGCTTGACGAAAGCACGGCGCAGGTCGAAATCAGTCAGGGCATTTATCACCAGATTAAGCGAATGTTCAAAAAGCACGGTATCACCGTAACGGCGCTTAAAAGAATAAAAATCGGCGGCGTCGCACTCGACAGAAATCTTGCTCTCGGTGAGTGCAGATACCTCGATGATGACGAAATCGACAAAATCTGTCAAAAATAGACGAACTATATAATCACAAACGCAGAATTTCAAACACTATATCTTGTGTTCTTTGTACGCTTTATGCAAATATTACAAATTTTTTAAAGTTTTTTTGTGAAAAAGGTTGCAATAATATCAAATCGATTGTATAATATTAACAATTGGTTTGATATTTTTTTGTGCATATTTATTATTATTGTTTAAATGTGCAATTTATCGGAGGTTTTATAATGCCAAACAGGTTATTTCAGGGCGTAATTAATCAGATGCGCGATACTACTGACCGCGTTATCGGCGTAGTTGACGAAAGCGGAACCGTTATTTCCTGCAGCGAGCTGCCGTTAATCGGTGAGGTTCGCAAGGGCGTAATCGCCGCAGGCGTGTTCAGCGGTCAGCCGATTTGCGTTGACAACAGCACATACAAGGCGTTCGGCGACAGCGTTCATCCCGAGTACGCAGTGTTTGTTGACGGCACTGACGAGATGAGCAGGAATTATGCAAACATCATCGCCGTTGCGCTCGGTCAGATAAAGAATAATAATGACGAAAAGTTTGACCGCTCAAACTTTGTTAAAAACGTAATCCTTGACAACATTCTTCCGGGTGATATTTATATCAAGTCAAGAGAGCTTCACTTCAACAATGACGCGTCAAGAGTCGTATTCCTCATCAGGGTTACAAACAACAACGACATTTCCGTTTACGACGTGCTTCAGAACTTCTTCCCCGACAAGTCGAAGGATTATATTATCAACATTAACGAGCACGATATCGCGCTTATTAAAGAGGTTCGTCCCAACGTTGAAAACAAGGACCTTGAAAAGCTTGCTCAGTCAATTTGCGACACGCTTTCAACCGAATTTTACTGCAACGCAATCGTCGGCATCGGCGCGTGCGTAACAGGCATCAAGGAGCTTGCAGGCTCGTTCAAGGAAGCGCAGGTTGCGCTTGAGGTCGGCAAGGTGTTCGACACCGAGCGTACAATCGTAAGCTACGAAAACCTCGGTATTGCGCGACTGATTTATCAGCTGCCGACAACGCTTTGCGATATGTTCCTCAAGGAGGTTTTCAAAAAAGGCTCTATCGATTCGCTCGACCAGGAAACACTCTTCACTATTCAGAAGTTTTTTGAAAACAACCTCAACGTCAGCGAAACCTCAAGAAAGCTTTTCGTACACAGAAACACGCTTGTTTACCGTCTTGAAAAAATCAAGAAGCTCACAGGTCTTGACCTTCGTGAATTTGACGACGCTATCGTATTCAAGGTAGCGCTTATGGTTAACAAGTACCTCAATTCAACACCTGTTAAATACTAAACTACATCCTGTAGGGAGCCTGGCTCCCTACATTTTTTACCCTTTGTTCGCTAAGAGAGGCAACTGTATGAACAGCACAAAATTATACGTCTTAGACTGCGACGCGCTGAAGGACGGCGAACTGTACAGGCGTTATTACGAGGCTATGCCGCAGGTAAGAAAAAACAAAATTGACAAAACAAAATTCGACAGCGACAAGCGGCTTTCGCTCGGCGCGGGGATACTTCTTAAACGCGCGCTCGACGGTTTTGACACGTCAAAAATCATTTCAAAGGAATTTAAAAAGCCGTACATTGAGGGCTGTCCGCTCAGCTTCAATCTGTCGCACTCGGGCAAATACGCGGCTGCCGCCGTATCAAAAAGCAACGTCGGCTGCGACATTCAGCAAATCACACCGATAAGCGACAAAGTTGCAAAAAGGTTCTTTTGCCCGTCAGAACAAGAGCTGATTATGAAAGCGGGTAACGAAGAAAAGCAACGCGAAATGTTCTTCAGGCTGTGGACGCTTAAGGAAAGCTTCATAAAGGCAACGGGCGACGGAATGAGCCTGCCGCTGAATGAATTTTGCATATCCCTCGACGGCGATACGCCGAGCGTTGAGCAAGCGGTAAACGACAAAAAATACTCGTTTTCGGAATTCGGCATCGACGACAATTACCGACTTGCCGTATGCGTCGAAAGCGGCGAAAAGCTGAATATCGCACCTGAAATTATAACTGTAAAATAGTAAAACCCTTGACTTAGCATCAAGGGTTTTCTTTAACAAATTTTATTCTTTGCGGCGTTATTTCCTCAAACTTGTTTTCATACGTCCATCTGCCGTTGACGCCCTTTGCGCGGCAGCCGAGCACAAAATGAAGCTTCGCAATTCCGAAGTCAACGCTCTTGTCTGAATACGGGTCCTCCACCTTGCCCGACAGCACGCCGTTTTCGTATCTGAACCTTACAGGTCTGCGGTTAACGGCTGACGGCGCCTTTTCGACAAGCTTCAAGCCGTAAATATACGCTTCGGGAAGCTTGTCGTCAAGCACGTCAAACATATCGGGATACGTCTTGTTTTTCTTGTGCGTCGCATTGTACATTGTCTTTTCCACAACGCTGTAATTCTTCTTCGCATTTCCGACGGTGATAACCGCGTAAACGCGTTCCTCACGCGGAATTTTTATTGTTTCGTAAACCTTGTTTTCATTATATGTTCCCGAAACCCAGCAGGTGCCAAGCCCGTGATAAACGCATTGAAGCACAATGCTTTCGCCGTAATAGCCCGCGTCCTCACGCGCTTTTTGCGTGTCGGGACCGCTTACAATAATCATCGAAAATTTGCCGCTGAAAATCTTGAAATACGGCGACGCGTCCTCAACAAAAATCATATGCAGCCCCGCGGTTTTGTTAACTGCGTCAACCATTTCGCGTATAACATCCATCGTTTCCCTGTCGAGCGGCTTTGATTTATACGACCTGCGCGACTTGCGCTTTTCTATTGCCTTTATATATTCTTCGTTTGTCATAATCAGTCCTCAGATATGTAAGGGGCATCAAGCGCCCCGAAATTTAATATATTATAGCACAATTAATACTGAAACTCAACATTATACTTGCGTGCCCAGACATAAATCTGAAATACGTATGCAAGCACCTGCGGAGTACGCATAAGCTGACCGTACCACGGCTCGCGCATCGTTTCGGGCTCGCGCATCAGCGTTCTGATTTTGTCGGCGTCAACCATATCCCAAATCGGCGACGACTTGTCATCAAGAGCAATATCAAGCATTTTGCATACCTCATTAAGATACACAGGGTTAAAGGTCTTCGGGTACGGACTCTTTTCGCGCCAGGTGATAATATCGGGAAGCTCGTTTTCAAACGCCTTGCGAAGAATGCCCTTTTCCCTGCCGTCATACGCCTTTATGCTCCACGGCATATTATACGCATATTCGACAATCCGCCAGTCGCAAAACGGAACGCGCACCTCGAGCGACGATTCCATACTCATTACGTCCTTGCGTACAAGAAGCGTCTGCATAAACCAGTTCATATTCAGCACAAACATCTCGCGCATACGCTTTTCAAGCGTGCTGTCGCTGTCGAGCGTGCTGACGTTTTTCAGCGTTTCGTAATACGCATTACGCGCGTAAGCTTCGCCCTCGGGAAGAAAGCCGTCTTTCAGTATGCTTCTTCGCACGTCAGTGCTTCGCGACCACGGGAACGTGTCTTCAAAAAGGATTTCTGTTCTGTGATACCACGGGTATCCACCGAAAATCTCGTCTGCGCACTCGCCCGAAAGACAAACGGTAAAGTCCTTTTTTACCTCCCTGCAAAACAGAAGCAGGCTTGAATCAACATCTGTAAAGCCGGGGCAGGAGCGCGCCTGCGTCGCTTCGATAAGCGCTTCGGCAACAGCGGCGTTTCCAAGCACAACGTTTTTGTGCTTGCTGTTGATATAATCAGAAATCAGGTTGATGTAATCCGAGTCCCTGTTCGGCTGAAAGCGGCTTGCTTCAAAGTATTTGTCGTTGTCAACATAGTCGACAGAATACGTTGACAGCACCTCGCCGCGGTCCCCGCACGCGTCCGAAGCAACCTTCGAGATAATCGATGAATCGAGCCCTCCGCTCAGGAAGGTGCAAAGCGGAACGTCGCTGACGAGCTGACGGCGTATTGCGTCTGTAACAAGATAATGCGTGTGCTCCTCCGCCTGAGCCGCGCTATCGCCGAATTCAGCCGCTTCGAGATGCCAGTATTTTTTGATTTCAGTTTTTCCGTGATGATAGTACATATAGCTTGCGGGCGGCAGCTCGCGTATCTGACTGAAAACGGTTTTGCCGATAGTTTTTGCAGGACCGAGCATAAATATTTCGTTTAGTCCCTCGCGCGTGCATATGGGCGAAACGCCCTTGACGTACAGCAGACTTTCGATGCGCGACGAAAACGCAAAGGTCGTGCCGACAGACGCATAATAAAGCGGCTTTACGCCGATTCTGTCGCGGCACAAAAACAGCTCCTTCGACTCCTCATTATAAATTCCGTATGCAAAAATTCCGTTGAATTTTTCTGCGCTGCGCTCGCGCCACATATGAAACGCCTTGAGCACGACCTCGGTATCGCAATCGGTTTCAAATTCATAACCGTGCGCTTCGAGCTCGCGCCGCACCTCTGCAGTATTATAAAGCTCGCCGTTGTAAACGATAACGTACTTGCCAAAACGCATCGGCTGTGAGCCGTTTTCAACGTCGATAACGGCAAGCCTGCGGTGTATCAGCGCCGCGTCGCGCGTAACGTATTCGCCCTTTGCGTCTGGACCCCGCATACGCAAGGAACGGCTGATTTTGAATATGCACTCCTTTTCACTTCTCAAATCAATGCTGTCGCTAAGTATTCCAGCAATTCCGCACATAGTATTCACCTCAAGACTATCATATGCAAAAAGCGGAATAATGCAAAAAACTATTTGATTTTTGCAAAAAAGTATTGACTAATCCCCACCGTTGTGATATATTATTAGGGCGTTATGGATACGCTGGTGTAGCTCAGTTGGTAGAGCAGCTGATTTGTAATCAGCAGGTCAGGGGTTCAAGTCCGTTCACCAGCTCCATATATGGAAGAGTTCCCGAGTGGCCAAAGGGATCAGACTGTAAATCTGACGTCAACGACTTCGGTGGTTCGAATCCACCCTCTTCCACCAAAAAGAACTAACAGGCATCTGCTTGTTAGTTCTTTTTCTATGATAGGTGGATTCGAACCAGTAATGGGAGCGAACGCCGCGCGTAGCAAGGCAAGGAGCGACAGAAAAACAGTCCGGTGGACTGTTTTGACATTACTCCAAAGGCGCAAAGCGCCTGCGATATAATCCACCCTCTTCCACCAAAAATACCGAACAGGCTTCTGCCTGTTCGGTATTTTTCTATGATAGGTGGATTCGAAACGAACTCCAAATTTGCCGTGCAATGCTTTGCTGGGCAAATTTGGGAGAAAGTGCCAGTGGCACTTTCGATAGCTGAGAAGAGAATCCACCCGTCCTACTGCAATAAATGCGTTTCATACTTAAACTTCAAACCTTAAAAGCCCAAAATAATCAGCAGGTCAAAAACTGCCCAAAAACGCCCTTAACCACTTATTGACCACTTATTATTTGAACATATTTTTTTATGGTTTTTTTAATATGTAAGTTGTTAATCATATTTTATGGTAAATTGTAATGGTGCATTAATCTCAGACACAGGGCAGGTATAGCTTCCGAATTTGAATACACCTTTTAAGTTTTTCGGGCATTTGATATCAAAACTCGCTGCGTTACCTTCTTTTTTCCAGTTAACAGATACTGCCCCGTACACACTGCGATAGGTTGCACAGGCACTGTTCATACCGCTTGGTATATGAGGTTCAATATTAATTGTGTCAGCGCCAACCTTTATGCCGCAAATCTGTTGCATAAAAAATGCGCTTATGTTTCCCCAAAAATGATGATTGTGTGAGGAAAGGCCATCGTATTCTCCAAAGCCCTCACAAAGCGCTGTGTCGCCATTTTGCACCCACTGCATATATGAAGGCGGGGTGGGGTTCTTGAGAATTCGTATTGCCGTATCAATTTCGCCGTTTTCGGCAAGCAGATGAAAAAGTACTCTGCCGCCAAGCACCCCTGTTGCAATATGATAATCGTCCTGTTTGATTATATCAAGCAACACCTTAAAGGCTTTTTCTTTTTCGCTTTCTTCTGTAATGCCGTAATATATTCCCATAGCCTGTGAAGTTTGCGAGCCGCCTTCAAAAACACCTGTTTCCTTGTTAAAAAGGTGTTTTCTTATACTCTTTCGCATATCGCTTGCAAAAGCGCTGCAATATGCTGCGTTTTCAGCGTCACCGATTGCCCCAAACATCTGCGAGGCTTTATCTGATATATCAAATGCCTCAATGCTGTCGGTCAGAATCAGCGGTGCCTTGCGCGGATTATCGGGCGCACACCAGTCGCCGAGTCCTATGGCAAGAAGACCTTTTTCATCTTTTCTTGTGTCCAGGTATTCAATGTATTTTATGGTTGCTTCCTTGCATATTTCAAAAGCGGAAAGGTCGTTTCTTTTTTGCCAGATTTGATACGGAAGCTCAGTAATAACGCTATCCCACGCAGGACCGTTACCCCATTCAAAGCCCCAACCCCAAGTCGGAACAATACCCGGAAGTGCGCCGACTTCATTTTGCGCATGGCAAATGCTGATGAGCCATTGTTTGTAGTTTGCCGTGGGTTCAAAATACAATAGAGTATGCGCTGCCGAAAGCGCTGCGTCAGCAGTCCAGCCGTTCTTTTCTCTGTGCGGACAGTCCGTCGGGAAATGATGAAAGTTTGAGAGAGTGGAATTCAGCGCCATTTTGTGAAGACTATTTATCACTTCGTCATCGCAGGAAAATTTGCCGATTTCCTCTAAGTATGAATTGAATACTAAATAAATCAGCAAATCATCCGTTGCCTGTTCATCCGTTATTCCCTCAACCTTAACATAACGGAAGCCATGATAAGTAAAAGCAGGCGCCCATTCATTTTCTCCTTCTTTGCAGATGTATGTATCGCTCTGATAATACTTTTCTCGGCTATGGTCAAAGGTTGTGTTGTCTACAAAAAACTTTCCGTCCTTCAGTATTTCGGCAAAGGTCAGTTTAACTTTTTGATTTTGTTGTGCAAAGATGTGCAAACGGCAAACACCCGCTGTATTGATGCCAAAATCATAAATAAAAGCATTGCCCTCCTTAAAAATACGGATGGCCTTTAATTCCTGTCTTATTGTAATGGAGTTAATATTTGATAACCGCTTTTTTCCCTGCGGTGTTCTTGTTATAACCGCATTTTTCCATATCCTGTCATTTTTATTTGCATCATATATTTCGCCGAGGCGTAAGTCGTCTGAAAGAATATTGGACTCTGCGACAAGAACGCTTTTATCTGCTTCAATTATTTCTGTTCTGCCGTCGGTGTAAGTCAACTCAACAGCAAAAGCAAGTTTCGGAGAAGAACGGTGCTCTGTTTTTTCAAAATCCCATATAAAGCCACCGAATGCATTTTGCATGCCGTTGCCCAAAAGGAACTCAAAGCTGTTATGTTCTTTTATTAATTCGGTAATATCGTAGTTATCGTAATATAAAACCTGCTCACTGTTGGTTATATATGGGCAGAGTCTGCCTTTTGTAATAGAAACACCGTTAAGATATAATTCGTAAAAGCCAAGTCCGCAAACAGTGATTTCGGCTTTCTTTATACCGCCTGAAATGTTAATGCTCTTGTGAAACAGCGGAGCAGGAACACGGCACTCAAAAGTACTGTATGTTTCGCCGGAGCAGATAAATTTTTCTGATAATATCATAGCGCTATTCTCCAATAGAGGTCGATTTGTCGGATTCATTATAATTCAATACAAAAGAAAATGCAATTGATTTAATTGGCTGTACAGGCAATCAAAATGTCTTTCGCTGCAGCGGTTTGGGAAGGCGTTTTTCGCGCCTGAGGGTATTCCGATACAAGCCAAAATACTAAAAAGCATTACCGAGGTAATGCTTTAATATCTTTTGAAATCTTTTTCACACAGTGCTTCGACCTCTTCGCAGACGGTTTTAAGCGAACAGGTGGAGCAGTTCATGTTTATGTCTTTCATTATGTGGTCCAGAGCGGTTGTTATGTTTTCCGATTTTTGCATGATTGCCTCAAGCGTTTCATACGGAAAATTCTTAGCGGTAACAAAGAGGAGCTTAACCGCTTCAACCTGGGGCTGTTTTTTGTATTCCTCAATGAATAGCTTGCCGATATCCGAAAAGCTGATGCCGTTTTTTATTGCTTGTTTGCTCACCCTTACAGCTTCTCTGTGGGTAAAAGCGGATATTCTCATCATATATCCCTCGGGATTAATGTGATATCGGGCATATTCGATTTTTCTTATTGTCTGATAGAGCTTTTCACCCGTTCCCATTTCTTTTTCATTAACACGAATCAGCGCAATTCGCGCAAAAGGTGAATCGGCTTTGATATCGCACAAGTCATCACCAATCAGAAGGATTTCGTCACCAGGAATATAATCCTTCCTGTCGGTAAACGCCACGCTGCTTACGGCAGGAAGCGTTCCCGATCCGAGTTCATACGCCGTGTCGTTTTGAAAAATTATCCGGTTTTTATCGGAGCTCTTCCAGGTAGAAGAATTGTTGAATTCAAGCTTCATTACGCAGTGGCTTTCAATAATTTTGCCGACTCCGTTAAAGCATTCATCATATAGCTTCATAATACAGTTACAGTACCTTCAGTTTTTTCAGCGCCTCTTTTGTTTTAAGAACAACGGGGGAATTTTCAGAAAGCTTGTAAACACTATCGCCCCTCATATCGTTCAGCGCCATATCTTTGTCGTCGCCAATGCAGGTGAGCAGTTCAAGTCCGCCTGTATCCAGGCTATCTTTAAGCTGCATATCGGGCATTCTGTTGATGATTACGCCCGTTTTATCAAACATAACAAGCTCTTGTGCAACCTTGTGAATTGTCTGAATAACCTGCAAGCCCTTTCGGCTTGCGTCCGAAACAAGAACCAAATGCGTTACTTTTTCCATAACCCTTCGGTTAACCTGTTCAATTCCCGCCTCCCCGTCGATAACAACAAAATCAAAATTATCGGCAATCATTGAAATGATTTCTTTGAGATATGCGTTAACCTTGCAATAGCATCCAGCGCTTTCGGGGCGTCCGATAGCAAGAAAAGAAATGTTTCCGATTTCAACAAGCGCGTCAAACATCTGATATTTTGCTTCGCCCAAAAGTTCAATAGCGGCGTTTTTATTTCCGCCTTCAACGGTCTGAACAAATGATTTTCTGATATCATCAACGGTTGAGCTTATTTCAATTCCGAGCGCAGTTGAAAGACCGACTGCCGGGTCGGCGTCGATGGCAAGTATTCTTTTATCGGGATAAGCCTCCGAGAGAAGGCGAACGGTTATTGCCGACAATGAGGTTTTGCCGACTCCGCCTTTTCCGACGAGGGCAATAATTGTTGTCTTGGTTTCTTTCATTTTTAATCCGTTTTGAGTATAACATATCCGTCCGTCAGGCTTGCTTTAAGAAGCGAGCCTTCAACTGAGCATCTTCTGCCCATTAAATCAATCAATATTATCTGATTATCAGAACATTCAATTTCCATAACATTGTTCATTATGGCAGTTTCTTCGGATATTTTGTTTTTATAAGCGGTTGATAAACACATAATTATAACTTCTTATCTTTCTTCAGATTGTCGTAATACGGCTGCAGTTTATCGTATATTTTTCTGACAAGTTTCATATCGCTGTTTGTGTAGTAGATTGAAAAGGTGATAACAAAAAATGAAAACAAAACTGCCAGAATAATCAAGATAGCCTTTAATAGTTTCATTTTATTTTGCCATTCCTTTCTGTCTTGCATATTCAGCAGCGCCGAGCGCGCCCATTAACTGCGGGTCGGTTTTCAGCTCAACAACCTTGATTTTGAGCACTTTTTCAATCGCCTGCTTTAAGCCGTCGTTCTTTGCGCAGCCGCCTGTTAGGGTGATACTGTCTGTTGCGCCCGCTTTTTTTGCCATCACAAAGCATCTTTTGGCAACAGCAAGCTGAATGCCTGCGGCTATTTCATCCATCGGCTTTCCTTCACCGACAAGAGAAATTACCTCGCTCTCTGCAAAAACAGTGCACTGTGCCGTAATCGGAATGGTGTTTTTTGCCTGAAGGGAAAGCTTTGAAAATTCGGGTAATGTCATTTCAAAAGCATTTGCCATCGCCTCATAAAAACGGCCTGTTCCGGCAGCGCATTTATCGTTCATGGCAAAGTTTTTAACGGTTCCGTCGGTATCAATGGCAATGCCTTTCACATCCTGTCCGCCGATATCAATAATGGCTTTTACATTGGGGTTTGTAACATGAACTCCCATTGCGTGGCAGGAAATCTCGCTGATATTTTCATCGGCAAAGGGAACCTTGTTTCTGCCGTATCCTGTTCCGACAAGGTATGATAAATCCTTTGCCGAGCTCAATCCTTCAACCTGGGAAACAGCGTCGTTCAGCGCTATTTCAGCCGACTGAACAGGATTGATTTTACTTCTGTTTGTAACATTGGCAACCATATTGCCCTCTTCATCAAGAATCACGCATTTTGTGTAGGTTGAGCCTACATCGCAGCCTCCGAAATATTTCATTTTTTATCTCCTTTTCAGATGGTGTTTTAATTCAGTCAAATGGATGTTACCATGCTAATGTATCGTCAAAATCCACTAATGTCGGGTCAACGGGCTCTTCCTGAAGAACGGTTGTCATATATTTGTTGATATGTTCGCGCATATCTCTTCTTGAAATTGTGCGCGGGTCCATCAGGTCCTGAGGCACCCAGATAAAGCTGACATTATGTTCTCTTGCCTGGTCGTCAAAAATTCCGTTCAATCCGTCCATTCCCTTGCAGGAAATCTGGTCATACATAATAACCATGTCGGCATTGAATTCCTCAACAATTCTCCAGAGCTCGTCAACAACATTTGCATAACCGCCCTTAGTGTGTTTGCGCATGGTTGTTCGCTGAAGCGTTTTTGCCAGCGTGCCGAGCGCTTTTTCCTTGTCCTCGGTGTCGTACATATAATAGGAAATCATGGTTTCCATATCCATAACGACATTAACGCCCCAACAGTTTTCAAGCCAGTTCGCAAGGCTTGTATAGTAGTTTGCGGGGCAGGACCATACAATTGCTCTGTGACGCATTTCCTTTGAGCATTTTGTCTGCTTTTCATATGCGTTCATCATCAGCTTATTGACCTTTTTATCGGTCTTTAAGAAACGGTTGTCCATACCGCCTGAAATGTGAAAATAAAACAGTCTGTAAAGCCAGAAGGTCGCGCCTGTCATCTGAGGATAATCGGTTTTGTTAACCTCCCATTTCTGAATTTCATATTCGGTCTGCTGATTATACTGCTTCATTGCCTTGAAGAAGTGGTCCCAGTCCCATTTTTCGCCGGTTTGCTCTTCCACAAACTGAATCGCGGATTTAATCTCATCAACAGCGTATTCCTGAACATCCTCACCGTTGTAGCGCAGAGGAACATTGATAACCTGAGTCGGAATATTAAATCTTCTGTCTATGTATGATGAGTTGATAATCGAGCCGTCGCAGGGCATATTACAAGTCAGCGCGCATTTTCCGATAAGCGGATAATCATCGTTGATGGCAACGCCTGCCTCAGCGGAGGGGAGGGGGCAAACATCTGCGGGAACACCGTAGCTTTCCGTAATATCAAGATACGGAGGCGTTATGTTCTGGTCAACCATTGAGGTCAGGAAAATCGGAATGGTTGTCACATGGTTGTCCCTTAAATTCGGAAAACCTGCAATAAACTCGGATGAAAAGATTTCATCCACATTGACGGTTTTGTCCGCCCATTTGGAATGCTCGTGAAAATGTCTGTCATTCGTCAAAAGAAAATTAATTAAATCCGTTGTCGGTTTCACAAGCATATTCATATGAAGATGGGTGATTCTGAGCTGAGGACCTCTCAGCCCCTCCGTATGTCTGTCAACCCATGCGGGCGCAGAAAGATAACTTGCCATCCAGCGATAGTTTGCAAGACCCTTAACCGTTGAAACAGGCGCCTTTCCCGCCATCACAATAACATCTTTCCATGTTATCAGCCAGCGGTAGTAGTCATACATTGTGTCCGATATACCGCGCCACTCTCTGTGTTTGAGCAGTCCTGTTTTATCCTCGTGCAAATCTCCGAGTCTGCTCGGCTCGTTGCGCCAAAGATTTTTAAGCTTTGATTTTAGACTCATTTTGCCTGCTCCTTTTCTCTTTGAATTTTCTTTATCTCCAGGCTTTCAACAAATGCCTGAACCCTTGTTCTTAACTGACCGGAGGCGTTTGCCGTGTATTGACGGTCAACGCATACGGACGGAATACCGAAATCGTTTGTAACAATATGTGAAGCGAGCGCTCTTTCATATCCCCAGTATTCGCAGAATTTGAGCTGCTCGTATAAAACGCCGTCGGCGTGATAGTCCTCCACAAGCTTTTTCACATAATCGCGCCTGCCCTGTACCTTGTCCTGCGACATATATCTTGGACACTGGCAGGTTTTCATATAGTGAACAATAATCTGCTCCAGAACATCGCCGTCATCGGTGAGATGAATCTCCTCCCTGCCGGGAAGAGAGCCGAAACAGAAACGGTCTGCAACAACCAGCGCACCGGAATCCTCAATCAGCTTGGTGAAATCGGGGTCGTCCATTTCGGAGCCGACAACAACAATCTTAGCCCGGTAGTTCTTTTTTTCATCCGGGACCCTCGTTTTCAGTTCCTGAGCCGTTTCTCTCAGCTTGTCAATGATGAGATACTTGGGGCAGCAGTAGGAAATAAGACTGAGCACATGGAATTCATATCCGGTTATTCTCGGGTTTTCCTCTTTTCTGTATTCACCGATTTCCGTTATCAGGCGGCATACCTCGTTATGCTCTTCAACGGCTTTTCTTAAAGCGTCATCGCTGATATCCACGCCGTAAACCTCGTGCAGCTTATCAAGCACCTTTTCCTGCATCTGCCGTTTATAGTGCTTGATGGTGTGCGGCATAATTTTGAACGGAACATCTGAAATGGTAACAAAAAACTTTTCGTTATCAACCAAATTCAGGAGTTCAAAATGCTCATAGGCTCTGTTCATCTGGGAACAGGTTTCCGTTCCGAAAAGAGCGTCAAGATGATGATAACCGCCCTCTATTCCTCTTTCAACCAGCGCCTTTGAAAATCCGCATAAAAACGAGCTCATATAATATGTTGAAATATCAAGCGAGCCCGTTCTCGGCGCGCGAAGCCTTGTTGAAAAGCACCCCGGGAGGTTGAGAAGAACCTCGGGAACATGATAGCAGGTGTAGCCAAGGCATAGCTTGCCGTCTTTTTTTGCCTGTTGAACAAGCTCGTTATTAGCCTCCTGCAACAGGTTTTCAAATTCATATAAATACTTTAAGTCCTTCATTTTTCATCACCTAAAAAACCAAGCGCCTCTTTCAGCAGCGCGTTGCCTTTATTATACTCGTCAACCGCCTCAATCGTTTTTTTGCCTGCGGGCAAATTGCCGTGCGCCTTAAGCTTTTCGGCAATCTGCAAAAGCTCTTCGATATGATTTGCGTTGTGATTAATCATATATTCCATTAATGCTTTCAGCTCGTCCATACCTTCAGCACCGACAGAATGATGATGCTCGCTCATTATAACCGACAACCTTTCATTAATTACTGCTTTTATATTACCATTTTTTAATAATCAAATCAACCAAAAACACTCAAATACATCAACAATAAAAAATAAGGGCTCGCAGCGCGCGGGCTGTTAATAACCGCCCTTACGATTTTTATCGCCAACTCCCAGTTTATCGGGTTCATTATAGCACAATCACGGCAAATAATACAAGTCTGTAGCTGGGGCTTGTATGAACTGCCGTTGCATTTTAGTGCTCCAGATTATTCTGAGCTTGCTCCGAAATCACAGAATGAAACATAACGAAGCAACAAAGGAACACAGCGTTACTTTCGCCGAGAGGAAAAACATATGTAGTGATTATTAATATTTTGCTCGCAAAATACTTCAATCACGGAATATGTTTTGACGAAATCCACCCTCTTCCACCACGAAAAACCGCTTGAAAAGGCGGTTTTTCGCACTTTTAGGGAACAAAAACAAGCCGCCAAAGATTCACCTTTGGTGGCTTAAATTAATGTCAGAGTCCGAAAAATGTCCCTGTAAAATTATCAAAAACTCATAATAATCAGCAGGTCAAAAACTGCCCAAAAACGCCCTTGACCACTTATTGACCACTTATCTGACCACTTATTTTTTTCACTATTATTTTGTTTTAGAAAGCCAATCCTTAAAACTATATTCTTTTAATGTCCAATTATTCGTTTTTATTTGTAAGATATGATAAAGTCCTGCCGTTGAGACAGGACTTCTTTTGTTTTATTCAAAATACGGGTCTATACGCAGTTGCGTGTGAAAACAAGTTCTGATAAGGTATTATTACAGATAAAGCCATCTTTCAGGTGGCTTTATTTTTGTGCTTTTTAACAGAGGATAACCGCTTTCGCTGCAGGCTCACCGTAAGTTTTTTGTTTATTTAAAATATTTTAAATAAACGTTCACAAAGCTCTTGAAAAACGCTTGCTTTTTTGATAAAATCAAATAAATAATAGAAAGAAGTTGTCATTCTTTGTAAGATTTTATCTACCAAACATTTTTTCAGCAAAGCATAAAGGGAGGCTTTCTTATGAAAAAACTAAAGGCTTATATCAGCATAATGCTGTCGGTTTTAATGATGATAAGTCCGCTTAATGTCTTGACGGCATATGCGGATTCAACATTTGACGCAAAGATATATAACGGAATCAAAGATATATTTTATCCGAGTATTTCGGTAGCCGTTATGTCCGATTATTGGACTGAGAACTCAACACTTACTCTTTTGAGAGATATTGATGTAAGCGAATCAATAGTTGTTCCTTCGGGCAGGCATATTCTTGATTTGAACGGCTTCGGACTGAGAGCAAGCGGCTCGGATTACAGCGTTATTACCATTCCTTCGGGTTCAGAGCTTATCTTGAACGACTCGGGCAGCGCCGAGCATAAATACACACTCGATGAAAACTCTCTTGCAACCGTTAACGACAGCGCCGAGGGTGACTATTCAACCTTCAACGGCGGATATATTACGGGTGCAAGCGGCGAATCGCTTGAGGGCGGCGCAATTAAAAACAGCGGAACCTTAACAATGAACGGCGGAACAATCATAGGTAACTACACCGGCGCTAAAGGCGGAGGCATCTTCAACGTCGGCAATGCTGATATCAACGGCGGAAAGATAACCTATAACCGTGCAATAGGCTGGGGCGGCGGAATATATCTTTCCGACGAAGCGGTCAACACCGTTAATCTTTCGGGCGGTGAAATAGTCTGTAACGGAGCCGGAAACGGCGGCGGAATACATATATCAAACAAAGACACGGTTAATCTTTCAGGCTCGCCGATTGTTGAGGATAACTATTCGATTAACTCAAATCCTGAGTATGAACTCAATAATATCAATCTTGCTCAGGGCGGATTTATCAGCGTAACGGGAGCTCTTGGAAAAGGAGCATCAATAGGAGTCAGAAGCTCAAACGGTGAAGGCGTACTGACAAACAGTGAAAATACCGAATATAACAATATAGCCAAGTTTACCAGCGATAACTCCGATTATGTTGTCGGCAAGGATTCTTCAAGCGGACAGCTCAAGCTGCATACACCGTATATTGTTACATGGCTCAACACAAACGACAGTGTTCTTGAAACAGACGAAAATGTCGCTGAGGGTGAAATTCCGGTTTATAACGGTGAAACGCCTGTAAAGCCCGACGATTTTCAGGGACTTTACGTCTTTGATGATTGGTCGCCCGAGGTAGTTGCCGCAACCGGCAATACGGTTTACAGGGCAACCTTTAAAACAGTCACTCCTGTTGCAAAAATCGGTGAAGTTTTATACGGTAAATTTGAAAATGCAATCAGAGCAGAGAACTGGACTCAGGGCAGCACGCTCACTCTTCTTGCGGATATAGATACAGATGCAACCATTACCGTTCCGGACGGCGCTCATACCATTGACCTTAACGGTTTCGGACTGAGAGCAAGCGGCTCGGATTACAGCGTTATTACCGTTCCTTCAGAAGCACAGCTGACTCTTAATGACAGCGGCAATACTCAACACAGATATACTGTTGAAAACTCTCTTGCAACTGTTAACGACAGTGCCGAGGGCGAATATTCAACCTTCAGCGGCGGATATATTACGGGCGCAAGCGGCAGTTCGCTGGTCGGCGGTGCAATTAGAAACAGCGGAACCTTCACTATGAACGGTACAACGATTATCGGAAATTCCGCTTATAAAGGCGGCGGTATTGCCAATTCAGGCACCGCAAATATTAATGGTGGTCAGATAATCTATAACCGCACAAACGGTTGGGGCGGCGGAATATACCTTTCCGACACAGTTGCAAATGCGGTTAATCTGAACGGCGGCTCAATAACAAATAACAAATCTGGCAACGGCGGCGGAATTCATATAAGCGAAAATGACATAGTGAATATATCCGGTTCGCCGATAGTTTCTGACAATCTTTCAACAGGCAATAACCCGAATAATATAAATCTCAGTTCAAACGGTATTATCGCCGTAACGGGAGAACTCTCAAACGACGCTTTAATCGGCGTTAAAAGGTCGGATACTGAGGGAGATATAACCAATAGCGAAAACACGGCTTATAATGTTGCCGAAAGATTTGTAAGCGATAACCCCAATTGCTTTGTAGGAATAAACGCTGAAAGCGGTCAGCTCAAGCTCTATATACCTTATACTATTATATGGAAGAATTATGACGGCACTGTTCTTGAAACGGATACAAGACTTCCCGAGGGAGACGTTCCGAACTATGACGGCGAAACGCCGACAAAGCCCGACGATGAGGAGTACACATACACCTTTGAGGGCTGGACTCCCGAGGTGGTTGCCGCAACGGGTGACGCAGTATATACTGCAACCTTTACGGCGGTGCCGAAGATTAATACCTATACGGTAATATGGCAAAACTATGATGGAACCGTTCTTGAAACAGACGAGAATGTCGAGGAAGGAACTATTCCGAACTATGACGGCGAAACGCCAACAAAGCCCGACGACGAGCATTATACATATACATTTGATAAATGGTCGCCGGAAATAAGCACTGTAAGCGGAAATGTAACATACACTGCCACATTTACCGCAACTCAGTTTGTCGCTAAAGTCGGAGATAAACGCTTTACAACCTTAAGCGATGCTATTCAGGAGTCTGAAAAAGCAAAGGGCGGCACGGTTATTACGCTTCTTGCTGACGCAGACGCGCCTTACAGTATGAACAGCCTTACTTATGACGTTCTTCGCATAGAGCATGCAGGCTTCAATGCCGACATTACGGACTACAAGAGAAAAGACACAGAAAACAATGTCACATATTATTACAGAACAGAAGACAAGGCGTATGTTGACGGCGAGGGCGATGATTCCGATATTATTGAAATTGCTACCGGCACAACGGTAACCGTAATAGTTGTCGGAACCGGAGTTGAAATCGTTCTCGGTTCAGGCGCTTCGGTAGTTGTTGAAGGCGCTGCCGCGTCAAGTGTAAATGTTGATGTTTCCGATTCGGAATCCGAGTGTCTGGAAGAAGAGGAACAGGCAGACGGTTCAAAGAAATATACAAACCATAAATTCCACTGGGTAACCATCGACACCGGTATTTCAATTCTTGACGCTGCTTCGGATCCTTTACCCGATTGCGTTAACGATATCTGGGCAACTTATAATCAGAATATTTCAACTATTATAAAAATACTTCCACCTGTTTTAACCGTTATCGGGCACACCGACATTATACTTAAATTCCCGTATCCCGAAGGCTGGTATTTCCCGCCGATTCCGTATCTTCCCGAAGATATGAACCCCGGAAGCCACTTTGTTGCTTTCTTTGAGGGAACGAGCTATAGCACTTACGGAACTCCGTTTTTAGGAAAAACAATAACCGAGGATTTGGAAATCACGGGAGTCTGGGTTCCGTATGAGGCTGCTGTTGAAAAGCCCAACGGCGAACACATTGATTACTATCTGAGCTTTGCAGACGCGGCGAGCGAACGCGGCGGTAATGACAATATAGTCAGAATTCTGAGTGCGCCTCTGTTTGATTATACGCTTCAGAAAATTGATGACGACCCTGTGGTTTATGAGGTTTTGAAGGTCAAGCGAGGATTCTATACGGGAACATGTGTTTACGAGCCCGATAATCTTCCCGAGGGCTATGCAATGCGAACATGGACCTATGAGGACGATGCGGGCGAAACGGTAACCTGCTACACAATAGACGCCAAACCAACCGAGGACGCCTTCAGTCTCAGCCTTGATGACTGCATTCATATGAATCTCTATCTTGACATCAAGGACGGCGAAAACGCAAGCGTAACGGTTACCTATAACGACCCCGACAAACAGATTCCGACTTCAAAAACCGAAACCTACTCGGGCAAGGAGCTTGCTTCCTGCAGGGACGATGAGGACGGCAGATACGTTATCAAAATTCTTGCCGCTCCTGCTCAGATGAGGGATGAAGTTACCGTTGAAATCAGCGACGGCGATTATTCCCGAACATTCACAACCTCGGTTAAGGATTACTGCGAGGCGATTATAGATTTATATAAGGATTCCGATGATGAAAAGGAACAGCAGCTCGTTGAGCTTGCAAAGGCGATGCTCGATTACGGCAAGGCTTGCAGTGATGAATTCAACTATAACGAGGGCGCCTTTGAATCGCAGGATTATATCAACACGGCTTCCGTAACAATCCCGGGAGTTATTGAGCTGTCGGGAACAAGCGGAATCTTCAAGAGCTATTCCTATGTTGCAAAATCAGTTCCCACGCTTCGTGTTTACATCAATAAAACGGAGGCTCAGTGCGTTGCGGACGGACTTGTTGCAACGGTAACCGATGCAAACGGCAATGTTCGTGAAATACCGCCGACCATTGTTGAAGGCACAACAAAGGTATGCCTTGATATAACCGGAATACTTGCCGAAAACTTCGACGGAACAAATGTTATTGAATACGACGGTGTAACGCTGAAATTAAACATTAATCAGTACGCCAAAGCAAAGGGCGGAGATTTAGGCAGAAGTTTGTTCTATTACGGCGTTGCGGCTAAAAACTATTTTAAGAATTAAAGGAGGGCTTGAGCATGAAAAATTATGAATATAAAGAGCCTGAATTTAAGGCTGTAATCTTAAGGAATAATGATGTTATCACAACATCGGGCAAACCCCCCGAAGGAAAGCTCGGAATAGTAACTTACGATTGGGAAAGCTCGGATATTGCAATTGAAATTTAACAGTAAAAGATAAGGGGCTGTCTCACGGAAGTGAGGCAGCCCAAAGAGGTTGAGGAGTCAGCATGGGGAAACCTCGCAAAAAGAATAATTACTCTACTATGTTGGTAACATTAGGTATTCCACTTACTAAAATTACATCTTTTTCATTCTCCAAAACTGTTTTTTTCAATTTTATTTTGACCACTTATTTGACCACTTATTGACCACTTATGAATTAAAAGCCGTGTGAAAACTTGGATAAATATGGTGTAAGTGGTCAATTTTCTCTCAAACTGAAACGCTGAAAAATGTCTCAACGGTGCGGTTTGTGGCTGTTTGTTATATCAGAAGTCGCGATTTGTAATCAGCAGGTCAGGGGTTCGAGTCCGTTCACCAGCTCCAATTTGGTAACGACTTTTTCCTCTCAAACGGACGAGAAACGAACTCCAAGAGTAGCGCAAGGTGCTGCGATTGGGAAAACAGTCCAGTGGACTGTTTGATAGTTGAGAGGAAAGTCCGTTCACCAGCTCCAATATGGAAGAGTTCCCGAGTGGCCAAAGGGATCAGACTGTAAATCTGACGTCAACGACTTGCTGGGCAAATTTGGGAGAACAGTCCGGTGGACTGTTCGATAGCCAGAGAGGAGAATCCACCGTCTTGTTTTGAACTCACAAACACGTAACTATATTTAATATATAACACAGTGTTGCATAATTTGTTTTGGTAGTTTATAATAAAATCAAGAAATTGTAAAGGAGCTTCTTTATGAAAAAGAGGATTTTTACTGCATTGCTTGCAATGCTGATTATTATAACGGCTATTCCGATTGCCGCTCACGCAAGCGACGCGCCCGAAGTTAAAGCTTTTGGAACGGATTCAACCTTTTTGAGCGCCGCGCCAATCAGCACGGTTCGCATTGATAACTCAAAAATCACAAGGGATAATGTTGTGCTCTATCATCCCGATTACAGCGTTGGTTTTCGTCTTGATGATGACGGATATGTTTATGCGCCGAAATGCGGAGTTAAATCCGGATATACGGGACTCGCATATTTCACACTCACCTTTGCAAACGCTGCAATTTTAGCCGACGGCACACGTAAGAACCTTGTTGTTAAATTCAACGACGTTACAACCATCGGCAAGAACGGCACCGCTTCCTACTATGATTATCTTAAATTTGCCCGAATTACAAACAATGCCAATATGCCCCTTGTTTATGCGCCATTATCGGTTAATGAAAAAAAGCATATTGCAGTCAGAAGCGCAATAACATTTTCTGTCAGCAACGCAGGCGACAGCGACACGATGATATTCGCCGCAAATCAAATCAACACCAACCGCATAGGAAACGACAATTTCGCTCAAATCGTTGACGCTTCGGGACATTATTGCTATTCCGAATCAATGGAACCCCTCGGCGGAATTGCTGATGGCTCGGATATTTACACCACCGAAAACAGCGCGCTGAACGTTGTTGAAGGAAAAACTTCGGGAAGCTACGGAATTCGTTTTGTTGGAAGCGGTTCTTCCAACGGAGATTATTCCGAGGGCTTCGCAACTGTCGGCACTGCAAAAAGCGGCTTTTCTTCAAGAGTGTGGAGTTCCGCAGGAACAAACGTTGCGCCGCTTGAAATCGCGTTTTTCACACCTGTTAACGCTTTCTCTCTTGAAACCGCAGCAGGCGAAAAAGGCAGCATTTCTCTTTGGGCGGACGGCACTGTTAACAGCACCGAAGCCGCAGAGCTTAGTGGCGGAACCACTTCGGCACCGCTTACCTATTCTGTTCCCGGCGGAAAGGACGTAACCCTTGCGATAACGCCCGATTACGGATATGAGATTGACACTTTAAGCATTAACGGTCAGGAAGCGCAGCCCACAAGCACGCAGTATCAGCCAAACGGAGGAGTTTCTTATGAATTGGAAATCTCTGATATTGCAGCCGACACGGCGGTTTGCGCAACCTTCAAAAAAGCGCATATTCACAATCTGAGCTATGTTAACTGCACAAATGACTTTGGCATAGAGGTTATCTGCTCTGAGGACGGCTGTCCCTGGACGGACAGCAAGCTCACAGTCAGCGCCAACGTTCCTGATAAAATCACCTTTCTTTCCCCTCAGGTATCATCAATAACGCTCAGCGGAAAGGATGACCTTGCAAACGCAACGCATAATTACGTTCAGGCAAAACTGACCTATCAAACTATCGGCGAAAACCCGATTGAATACACTTCATTTCCAAACGCTTGCACGGATTATAATGCAGTTATCACGATTACGGATTCAAGGGATACGAATAACGTTAAGACGTATTCCGTTTCGAAAACTTTCACTTTTGAAAAGAAGGCGCTTGAACCCGCTCTTATTCTTGAAAACTGGACTTACGGCGAAGCTCCCATCAATCCGAGGCTTGCTCTCAGCAGCAACCCCGAACACGCCCTCGTTGCCTACTATTACAAGCCTGAGGGCGCGGATGACAGCGCATATACAACCGATATGCCCGTTAACGCAGGAAAATACACTTTAAAGGCAGTACGCCCCGAAACAGCGCACTACAAAGAGGGCGTTGCAATAAACGGAATCACAATTTACCAAGCGGCTTCAAATCCTTCTGTACCAACGGGAATAACCGCTGTTTACGGAACAAAGCTTTCCGACGTGGCGCTGCCCTCAAACTGGACTTGGGATAACGACGAACAGCTCGTCGGCAACGTGGGAGATAACACCTTCTCGGCAACATACACTCCCGACGACGCGGTTAACTACACAACCGTTCAGGCAGATATTAACGTTAACGTTACCAAAAGACCGATTACAATTACCGCAGACGATAAGAAAAGCTTTAAGGGCTTTTCGCTTGCAGACCTGACCTATACTGTTGACGGCAGAATCGTTGACGGCGACAATCTCGGCGTTTCGCTTAACACTAATGCAAACAGCGATGTTGTTGGCAGCTATGAAATCACCGTTGCCGCCGCTAACCCGAATTACAACATAACGCTTGTTGGAGGAACCTACACAATTAATGAGGCTCCCAAATACAGCTTTGTGGGCGATTCCGAAATCATATGGACGCAGGGAAGCGAAGAAAATGCGGAGTTCACCGTTGTCAGCGACATTGAAAACGACCTTGTTTTTGGAAAGTTCACCGACTTGAATATTGACGGCAAAACCGTTGGCGAAAAGAATTATATTGCATCGAGCGGCAGCCTTAAAGTCAGCCTTAAAGCTGATTATCTCAACACCTTGGCACCTGGTGAACACACCGTTTTGGTTTCCTTTGTCGACGGAAACGTTCAAGGAATACTAAACGTTCTTGCTCCTGCGCCGATTACCGATGATGAGGAAAACACAAACGGCAGCGAAAACGAAGAAGCTGAGGAAAACGAAGAAACCGCTGACTCTGAAAACACTGCTGATTCAAAGAGTTTAACCTCTCCCGCAACGGGCAATAACGCAGAAATTTATTTTTCAGCATTTATAGCTTTTGCATTGATATTACTTGCGACAATCGTGTTCAAAAAGAGATTAAATAATAATTAAAAACATAAAAACAAAAGCACTAACAAGCTTTTACTTGTTAGTGCTTTTTTATATCGGGCTTACAAAAACCATTCCGCCCTTCTGGGGATAACCTGAATTCCAGAGCTCTTCAAAATCCAGCCACTCATATTCGCTGTACGTTACTGCTTTAATAAGCGTTTTATCATCGCGAATATCATAGCCGTTTATCAAAAACCAGTGCCATTTATAATTGCTGAACGCCTTATTCTTATGCAAAAGGCAGAGGAACGCCGCAGGGTTGCCATCATCAATCCGGGCTATCAGGGTTTGCCTTGCTTTTTCATAGGGCTCCCCTCCT
>JAFWKC010000112.1 GCA_017514345.1 Eubacterium sp. | reverse complement strand
GACTCTGAAGAAGCAGAAGAAACGGCAGAAACAGCAGAATAATATATAACAATCACCTGCATATTATTTAGCAGGTGATTATTTTGTTTAAAAGGTTTATTGCGATATTTTGTGTTATTTTTCTTGTTCCTTTTTTTGCATACGCAAAGGAGGACATAAGCGCAGAGTCTGCAATCGTAATCGATGCATATACGGGACGCGTGCTTTATGAAAAGAACGCGGAAAAGCCGCGTCCTATTGCGTCTACAACCAAGCTTATGACGTGCCTTATTGCGTGCGAAAGCGGAAAGCTCGGCGACTTTGTCTGTATTACCGAGGAAATGCTATACGGTACGGAAGGCTCAATGATTTACCTTAAAACAGGCGACAGGATAACGCTTCTTGATTTAGTAAAGGGCGCGATGCTCGCGTCGGGTAACGACGCGGCAAACGCGATAGCCGTTTATCTTTCGGGAAGTCTTGACGCGTTTGCTGAAAATATGAATCTTCGCGCTGCCGAAATAGGTATGTTTAATACAAAATTTGTCACGCCGTCAGGCCTTGACAAGAACGGTCACTCGTCTACGGCGTACGATATGGCTCTCCTTGCAGCAGAAGCCGTCGGGAACAGCGAGCTTATGAGAATAGCGTGTCTTACGGCAGATGAAATCTCAATTAACGGAAAAACGCAGACTATATATAATCATAACAAGCTTCTTTCTGCCGACAAGGGCTTTATCGGAATAAAAACAGGTTATACAAAGAAGGCTGGAAGGTGCCTGATAACTGCGTATAAATACGGCGGTAGCGTAATTATAACGGTTACGCTTACCGCGCCCGACGACTGGAACGACCACAAAACACTTGTATCGCGCGCAAAAAAGTGTTATAAATGTATAAACAATACTCAGACTGTACTGATTAATGCCGTAGGCGGAAGCAAAAATGCAGTTAACGCATCGTATTCATATACTTGCTTCGCTATTGACGGCGTAAGAGTTAAAGAATACTACTATCCCTTTACGTATGCTCCTGTGATTAAGGGACAGGTGCTCGGCAAGGCAGAGGTTTATATCGGTACGGAATGTATAATTACCACGGATATTATTGCAACGGAAGGTATATCACTATGGCAAACAACGAAGTAAGGCTACAGAAGTTTATGGCGGAGCAGGGAATAGCCTCGCGCAGAAAGTGCGAGGAGCTTATAAAAGCAGGTAAAGTGCGCGTTAACGGCCACGTTGCCGAAATTGGACAGAAAATTAACCCTCGCAAGGATTTAGTTACCGTCGGTAAGCAGAAAATTGCCGCGCCGAAGCACAGAAAAATGGTATACGTTATGCTGCACAAGCCGCGCGGATACGTAACGACAGTATCTGACGAGCACGGCAGAAAAACCGTTATGGATTTAGTCAGCGACATTGACGAGCGCATTTATCCAGTCGGCAGACTCGACAAGGACAGCGAGGGACTGCTTATTCTCACAAATGACGGCTCGTTTACTAACGCTATGACGCACCCGTCGCACAACTTTGCTAAGGTGTACCGCGTTACCGTACGCCCGAGCGTCAGCGACGAAGCGCTTTATAATATGAGAAACGGCGTTGAAATTGACGGCAGAAAAACTGCGCCGTGTGAAATTACCGTGCTCGAAACGCAGGAAAACCGCGTCGTGCTTGAATTCATACTTCACGAGGGCAGAAATCGCGAAATCCGCAAGCTGTGCGAAAGTCAGGGGCTTGAGGTTGCGCGCCTTAAACGCACGTCTATCGGCTCTCTGAAGCTCGGTATGCTTCCGCAGGGAAAATATCGTGAGCTGTCAGAGCAGGAGGTAAAGAAGCTTCTTCGTTCGGCAGGCCATTCGGACAAGCAATAACAAGCAATAATACGAAAAATGAGAATTCTTTTTTGAATTCTTATTTTTTATTTTAAATAAAGGTTGCTATTGCAAAAAAATATGTTATAATCTAAATTAGGTAATTTTGGATTAAAGGAGAATTACAAATGAGCAATAATTCAAAAGCTTATGAAAGACTTACTGCTCTTTTTGACGGCGGCAGCTTTACCGAAATTGACCCCTTTGCAAAATCTGCCGAGGGTGATATTGAGGTTGTTGCAGGCTTCGGTCTTGTGGGCGGCGCATATGCGTACGCGTTCTCACAGGACAAGGAGGTTTGCGGCGGCGCTGTTACTGTCGCACAGTGCGCTAAGATAAAAAAGGTTTACGACCTTGCACAAAAAACGGGATATCCGATAATCGGCGTTTATGATTCAAACGGCGTTAAGCTTACCGAAGGCTTTGAGGTGCTTTCGGCATACGGCGAAATCGTAAAGGCGTCTGCTCGCGTTTCGGGCGTTGTGCCGCAGATTTCAGTCGTTGCAGGAGCTTGCCTTGGAACGTCTGCGCTTATGGCGAATATGGGCGACGTCGTTGTTGCAGTTAAGGACGCTGATTTTTACGTTACTGCACCGAGTGAGGTTACAGCTCAGGACGGCGCTGAGGGCGGAGTTGTTGATATTTTTGCCGACAGCTTTGACGACGCAGTAAACAGCGTTAAGACGCTTGTTGCTATGCTTCCGTCAAATAACCTTGACGTATCAGGTTATCTTTCGTTTAACGAGCCGCAAACGGCTGTTTCTGAAAATATTAATGCACTTGAGCTTGTAAACGCTGTTGCCGATAGCGGCAGCGTGCTTGAGCTGAAAGCTGATTATGCAAGTAACGTTGTTACTGCATTTGCTTCCTTTGGTGGCGAAGCGGCAGGCGTTATTGCTTTTGATGGTAATGCTCTTTGCCCTAAATGCGCATATAAGGCGGAAGCTATGGTCAAGCTGTGTGATGCGTTCAGCATTCCGCTTGTTACGATTGCTGACGCTGACGGCTTTGCAGGCGATTGTGAAGCTCCGCTTCTTACTGCAGTTACAAAGCTCACTTCTGCTTACGCATCGGCAACGTGTCCGAAAATCAGCCTGATTACAAAGCAGGCAGTCGGCGGCGCATACATCGTGCTTGCTGGCAAGGGAGCAAACGCCGACCTTACGTTTGCTTGGGATACTGCTGTTGCTTCACCGCTTGATACTGACAGCGCAGTTGCTTTCCTTTGG